>CALMIS010000208.1 GCA_937864185.1 uncultured Chloroflexota bacterium | reverse complement strand
GAACCGGCCGTGGAAGTTGATCCCTCCGGCGCGGGCGATACATTTTGTGGCGCGACTCTGGCCGGACTCGCTCAGGGGCTAACCGCCGTGGAGGCGGCACGCCAGGCGATCAAACTGGCCGCCCAAACCGTCGGTGCCGTGGGGCCGACCGCTCTGTGGTAAACATTTTAAGGGCCTTCTTGATTTTCTGGGGGCAACGCGGCCTGAGCCTGTCGAAGGCCGGTGGTTGAGCCTGTCGAAGGCCGGTGGTTGAGCCTGTCGAAACCCCCGGCCCGCAATTTTTTGAGAAGATACGCAGCCCGAGGTACAGATGTACGCACTCTTGATTGCTGATGACCCTGACAATTCTGCCATCTTCGCCGCTATTTTACAGCGGGCTGGCTTGGCGGTGACGGCTACCAAGGACACAGTTCAGGCTCTCCAAAACTGGCCGGATCGGCCGGCTGACATTATTCTGATCGATTTGCCCCATCACGACCAGGCCGAGCTGGTTCGGCGAGTCCGGGCCGAGACGATTGTGCCCTTAATTCTGGTGACCAAGACCTTTGATGAAACCCTTCACTGTGACCTGCTCAAGCAGGGGGCTGACCTGGTGCTGGCACCGCCGATCAGCGGCAAGCTACTGGTGGCTCAGATCGGGGTGCTGTTAAGGCGCAGTAGTGGGGTGCCCAGCTTTAGCCTGCCGTCGTTGAGCAGCGCCCAGATTACGCTCAACCCGGAAACGCGCACCGTCGAGGTGATCGGCAAAGCCCCACAGCGGCTAACCCACTTAGAGTTCCGGCTGCTCTACACCCTGATGATGAATCCAGGCCGGATTATTCCCACGGACACCATTGTCGAGCGGGTGTGGGGCTACACCGGACAAGGCGACCGGGATCTGATTCGTGGCCTCATCAGCCGGCTCCGCTCCAAAATTGAGGTTGACCCTCGCGAACCCCAGTATATTTTGACTCACTCAGGCTTAGGCTACTCCTTCAAAGTAGACTGATCCAATTTGCAACACGATTTACATCTTTTTTGCACCTTTTTGCAACAAGATGATTTTATGATCAGAACGTTTCTGGGTTGTACCAGCGACGAAGGAGACAGTCATGAAAATCGCCCTCCTGGCTAATTTAAAGCAGAACAGCCCCACCTGGCCGGGCATGCCGCCGGATCAGTGGGACAATCTTAACTCTTGGGAGACGATTCAAGCCGTGACCGTGGCCTTGGAAAAAGAGGGGCATCGGGTCGTCTTTTTGGAGGGTGACAGTTCGCTATACAACAACCTGCAGGCGATCCGGCCCGATATCTGTTTCAACTTGTGTGAAGGTCACTTTGGCGATGCCCGGGGGGCTCAGGTGCCGGCTATTTTGGAAATGCTGCGTCTGCCCTACACCGGCTCGCGAATTTTGACCCTGGCCCTGGCGCTCGATAAACCGATGACTAAGCGGATCCTTAGTTACCACGGACTACCCGTTCCTGCCTTTCAACTGTTTGAGCGGGAGGACGAGCCCATCGATCCTGATTTAGAATTTCCGCTGTTCGTTAAGCCCAGCCGGCCCTTGCCCGAAGCCGAGTTTAAGGCGGGCTGGCTCGTGACCGACGAAGCGCAGCTTCGCCTTCAGGTGGCTCTAATTTTGGCTCGCTATAATCAGCCGGCACTGGTGGAGTGCTACCTGGAAGGGCGGGAAATTATGGTGGGCGTGGTTGGTAATCTGGTGCAACCGGTGGCTCGTCGCCTGCCGGAACAAGCTACAGCCGCTCGCCTTTTTGACGGGCTTTGTTTCTTACCGCCGCCGGACCTGCCCAAAAACCAGCTGCTTGACCTAAACCGTCTGGCAGCCGGCGCCTTCCGGGTGATGGGCTGCCGGGATGTGGCGCTGGTTAGCTTTAAACTCGATCAGACGGCCGGCGACAAAACCTACCTTTGGGACATCCGCCCGTTGCCGGATCTTAACCCGGCTACCTCCGCTTTGTGTATTCAAGCCCAGGCCGCTGGCTGGAGTTACGATTATCTCATCAACCGCCTCCTGGAGGAAGCCGTCAAGCGCCAAAGCCAAGCCCATCGATTAGCGGCCCCGGCCAAACGGGCTGAAGTTAAAACAATGTTAGTTTAGATTGATTAGGCAGCGAAAAGGAGAATGTAATGCCAATCGCCTTAAATTTATTAAATGTTGAAGTTCAATTTATGTCGTTAAACCGGGCGGCTGTGGCCAAAAGGCAGCCGGTCCCGTCGCATTAGCGACCTTATTCACTGTAGAGAAGAAAGGATCACAGATCAAGTGTCAAAGCTCTCGCAAACCTGGACCCAAGGCGTTACCCCTCGGCCTCACCTCTGGGCTAACGTACCGGATAAAGACTGGAACGACTGGCGTTGGCAACTGAGCCACCGCGTCAATCATCTGGAAGTGCTTGAAACCTTTATTCGTTTTACCCCGGAAGAAATTGAAGGTATTACCGCCGAAAATAAATTTCGGCTTGATGTCACCCCTTATTTTGCCAGTCTCATCGATCCGGCTGACCCCCTCTGTCCGATTCGACAGCAGGTCATCCCAAAAGGTCGTGAGCTCAAGGCCTTCGACGGCATGATTGCCGACAGTCTGGCCGAGGATCAACACAGCCCGGTGCCGGGTTTGGTCCACCGGTATCCAGACCGGGTGCTCATGTTAATTACGACCCAGTGTGCCAGCTACTGTCGTTACTGCACGCGCAGCCGGATTGTGGGCGACTCGGCGGCGACGTTTAGCAAGGCCGAGTTTGAAATGCAGCTCGATTATCTCCGGCGCACGCCCCAGGTGCGGGATGTCCTCCTCTCCGGTGGCGATCCGCTAACCGTTGCCCCTCGAGTGTTGGACTATTTATTAAACGAGTTGCGTCAGATTGAGCATATTGAGATCATTCGGATTGGGAGCCGGGTGCCGGTTTTTCTACCCCAGCGCGTCACCGACGAGTTGGTCGAAATGCTGGCCAAGTACCATCCGTTGTGGCTTAACATCCACGTTAACCATCCGCGAGAGATTACACCCGAACTGTATCGCGCCTGCGATAAGCTCAGCCGGGCCGGCATTCCTCTGGGCAACCAGAGTGTCTTGCTGGCCGGCGTCAATGACTCGGTTCACATTCAGCGTGAATTGGTTCAGCAACTGGTGCAAATGCGGGTACGGCCTTATTATCTTTATCAGTGTGATCTGGTCCCTGGCGCGGGTCACTTCCGGACCTCCGTCAGCAAAGGGATCGAGATCATTGAAGGGCTACGAGGCCACACCTCCGGGTACGCGGTCCCCACCTATGTGATCGATGCGCCCGGCGGCGGGGGTAAGATCCCGGTGATGCCTCAGTACTTAATCTCACAGGGGCCGAACAAGGTTATCTTGCGCAACTTTGAGGGCTATGTCACGACATACTCCGAAGCTGGAGATTATAACCCGGAAACGATTAAGCGCTGGGAAAGCAAAGTGCCTCAGCGGTCTGAACCTGGCCAGACTGGCGTCCTTGGCCTGCTGCAAGGGGATACGCTCAATATCAAGCCGGAAGGCTTTGACCAAACTCACCGGCGCAATGGCCACGACCACCGGCTGAATCAGGATCAGAGCAAGTGGCAGCCCTATCGAAATGGCCAGGTAGCTCTTGAGCTGCTTGAAGCGGCTCCAGTCGTGAGTCCCGCCTTTGTCAATGGTAATGGCTTGAACGGTAAGAAAAAGAAGGGAGCCGGCAAACGCAGCCGCCCCGGTAAAATAAATATGTCGAAAAATTAGGTGGAGATGGATAGCTTAACTTTGTTTCTCTTCGCTCTTGGATTTGTGCTCTTGATTTACGGTGCCGATTTGCTGGTGCGGGGAGCATCCAAGCTGGCTTTGGCCGTGGGAATCTCGCCTCTGGTCGTGGGTCTGACGGTGGTGGCCTATGGCACCAGCGCCCCCGAGCTGGCGGTTAGCCTGCAATCAAGCTACGCCGGCGCGGTCGATCTGGCCGTAGGCAACGTGGTAGGCAGCAATATTGCCAACGTGCTGCTGATTCTAGGGTTATCGGCGATGGTGGCGCCGCTAGTGGTCTCGGCCCAACTGGTACGCTTGGACGTGCCGTTGATGATCGGCATTTCCTTTTTGCTGCTGTTGCTGGGTTTGGATGGAGAACTAAGCCGCTGGGATGGCTTGCTGCTGGCAGCCGGGGGCCTGGGCTACACCGCCTTCTCTATTTGGCAGAGTCGGCGTGAGACCCGGGCCGTGCAGCAAGAATTTGCGGACCACTTTGATGGCCAGTCAACGCTGGCTCACACCCCTCAGCAAATCCTATTGCAACTCGGTCTGATTGCGGTCGGTTTGCTGCTGCTGGTGGTTGGCGCGAACTGGCTGGTTGATGGCGCCGTGCTCCTGGCCCGCGAGTTCGGCATCAGCGAATTGGTTATTGGCCTGACTATTGTCGCCGTGGGCACCTCGCTGCCGGAGCTGGCCACTTCTATTGTGGCTAGTATGCGCGGTGAGCGCGATATTGCGGTCGGCAATATCGTGGGCAGCAACATCTTCAACATTTTGGTCGTTCTGGGCTTTTCCGGTCTGTTGGCACCGACTGGCATTAGCGTGTCGACGGCAGCATTGGTTTTTGACTTGCCGGTTATGATTGTGGTAGCTATCGCTTGCCTGCCCATCTTTTTTACGGGCAGCGCCATCGCTCGTTGGGAAGGTGTTTTGTTCTTTGGTTATTACTTGGCTTATGTCGTCTACCTGCTGCTAACCGCTAGCCAACACGAGGCTTTGCCGATGTTTAGTGTGGTCATGCTCCTCTTTGTTGGGCCCCTGACCCTGGCTACTATCATCGTCTCAGTCCTTCAGGCGATTCGCGGTAGGTCTCGCGACCTTGAACTTGGATGACCTTCGAGATCGGTCTGGTTCTGGCCATTTTAGTGGCGGCGCTCATTTTGTTTATGACAGAAAAACTCAGCGCCGATCTGGTGGCCTTGCTTGTCCTTTTAACTTTGGCGCTTACCGGTCTGGTACCGGCCACTGAACTATTTGATGGTTTTGCTAACCCGGCGGTCGTGACGGTCGCCGCCATTTTTGTGGTCAGTGAAGCCTTTTACCAGACCGGCATCGCCGATCTCCTTGGGGCTAAAATTCTCAAGCTGGCTGGTCCCAGCGAGTTGCTCCTGATCTCCCTCATGATGATCACTACCGGTCTACTGTCGGCGGTGATGAATAACGTGGGCGCGACGGCGGTACTCTTACCGGTGGCCATCGGTATTTCCCGCCAGACCAAAATTTCGGTCTCCAAGTTCTTAATGCCCATCTCTTTTGCCTCGTTGATGGGCGGCAATATAACCCTGATCGGGACGCCGCCCAATATTCTGGCCGCCGACATCCTGCGCCAGTACACCGGCCAAAGCTTTGGCTTTTTCGACTTTGCGCCGATGGGCATCCTCATCTTGATCTGCGGGGTGGGCTACATGGTGCTGATCGGACGGCACCTGCTGCCTAATCACCCGGAAGCCGATCTGGTCCAAAATTATCCAGCCCGAGCCTATCTGAGCGAAATCCAGGTCTTGCCCGGTTCGCCGCTGGTGGACAAAACCTTAATCGAGAGCCGCCTGGGGGAAGCGTATGATATCAACATTGTTGGGATTGTCCGCAACGGGGAGACTCGCTTTGCCCCCCGCCGAAACGATTTACTCGAGGCCGAGGATATTTTGCTGGTCCAAGGCAGTCTTGAGAAAATTATCAAAGTCCGCCAGGAGCAAGGGCTGCGCATCGAGCCGGATGAACCGCACCTCGCCGAGGTTAACCTCAAGTCGGGTCGCGTCACCCTGGCCGAGGTGGTGCTCGATGTCAGTTCCGGGCTGGCCGGTCAGAGCCTCAAAGAGATTCATTTTCGAGAAAAATACCGGCTCACCGTCCTGGCCCTCTGGCGGCGCAACCAGTATGTCGAAGGCTCAATTGCTGATGTGCCGCTCCGGCCCGGTGATGTGCTGTTGGTCCAGGGCCAGCCGGCTTTTATCTCTCTGCTGCGCGGCAGCGAGGATTTCCTGGTCTTGGAACCAACCCCACTGGAGATCCGGCGCACCGACAAGGCATTGCTGACGCTCTTGATCTTTGCCGGCATGCTAACCGTGGCCACCCTGGAATGGCTGCCCATTGCCGTTGCCGCGGTGATGGCCGCCGTGCTGCTGGTCCTCCTCGGCGTGTTGAGTCTGGAGGAAGCTTATCGGGCGGTGGACTGGCGCTCGATCTTTCTGATTGGCGGGATGCTGCCCCTTGGCGCCGCCATGGAGTCGACCAGCGCAGCCAAATTTTTGGCCGACTCGGTGGTTTATTACTTGACCGGCTGGGGACCCCTCCCCATTTTGTTGGGCATCTACGTCCTGGCGATGCTCATTACCCAGTCCTTGTCAAACGCGGCGGCGATGGTCTTGATCGGCCCTATTGCGATCAATATCGCTCACAGTCTGGGGGCCGATCCCCGCGCTTTTCTCATGGCTACGGTCATCGCCGTCAGCAACGACTATCTCACCCCTATCGGCCACCAAGCCAACGTCCTGGTTTTTGGACCGGGTGGCTACAAATTCACCGATTATACTAAAGTCGGCCTGGGTTTGAGCCTAACCCTGCTGCTGCTGGTGGCGATCGCGCTGCCCATTTTCTGGCCTCTCTTTCCCGGTGGTTGAGCCTTCCTAAGCTTATTTAAATCAAACTGCCCTAAACTTGGGCTGCAAGCTTACTCGTGGAGTCAAGGAGGCAGGCCAATGTGGCAATGGGCCGAGAGCAGACTCGGCAGGCTGAGTGGTCGCTTAGGCCAAGTGGGGCTGGTCATCGCTTTGGCCCTGGGCTGGTTGGCTCTGGCCTTGATCAGCCTCAGCCCGCCGAGGGTCTTAGCCCAAGGCGGGGATTTGGCAGTTGAGCCGGTAAATGCTCTGGCTGCGGGCGATCCGCTGCCTCGGGTGGTGTGTACGCCTGGCTACACAGCCGTGGTCTATGCCACCGGGCTGGATGTGCCTGATGGGCTGGCCTTCAGCGCTGCCGGTGATCTTTACGTCACTGAGGAAGGGGCCGGGCGGGTCAGCCGGCTAGCTCCCGGCGGAGGCCCGGTTGAGGTGGTGGCTGCTTTGAGTACGCCGGAAGGCGTGGCCCTTGATCAGGCCGGCAACGTCTATGTGGTCGAGGATGTGGCCAATGGCCGGCTTATTAAGCGGACCCCGACTGGCCTGACGACCACAATCACGGCGGGCCTGGAGTCACCGGAAGGGATTGTTTGGGTGGATGATGGCAGTGCCAATGGCCGACTCTACCTGACCGAGTCGAACATCCAGGCGGCCCTGGCTGTTAGCAGTACTACCCCGGCCGATTATCGCACCCGTCTCACCCAAATGGATCTTAATACCAACCAAGTGACCTTCCTTTTTACCAAAACCGCTCTTCTCACCCCAATTGTAGAATTTGAACCTCTGCCCGTGCTTAAGCGCGTAGAAGGCCAGTTCTGGAGTTACACCGGTGATTTGACTCTAGGGCCGGGCGGGCTGCTCTACTACACCAATGAGTTGTCAAACCAGATCTTTAGCGATACGGTGGAGATTGATCTGCCGCTTGTCGGCAACCGCCCAGTTGAGTTTAGATTCAGCTCGGATGGCAGCCTCTTTACCCTTGACCCGGCTAATCCCGCGGCGGAGACAAAGTTTGTCGAGGGCTTGTTTGCCCCGGAAGGATTGGCCTTTTCTCCAGGCGGTGATTTTCCCCTGTATGTAGCCGAAGAGGACACTAATGGCAGCGGTGAAGGCAGCTTGAGCCGCGTAGATGCCCAAGGTGATGTTACTCCTTTATGCACCGGCTTCGGCACCCTGGAAGACGTGATCGTCGCCGCCAACGGCTGGCTCTACCTGAGCGAAGACTCGACCGGGTTAATCATTCAGATTCAACGATCCGCCGGGACCGAGCAACAAATCTGGCTGCCGCTGATTCAAAAGACAGATCTGACAGGTTTTAGGAACCTGTCAGATCTTGATTAGGGCATATTCAGCACTTCGGTAATGCGGGGGATAGCCCAATCGATGGTCTGCCGGTCGATGGTCAGCGGTGGGGCAAAGCGGATGACGGTGTAGTGCGTGTCCTTGCATAAAATGCCTTGATCGCGCAAGGCGTGACAGAAGCGTTTCGCGCCGCCGGCCGCCTCGTTGACCTCCACGCCGATGAGCAACCCCTTGCCCCGCACCTCTTTGACGTGCGGGCTGGGAATTTCGGCTAGCCGCTCCAGGAAGTACTGACCCATATTGGCCGAGTTTTCCACTAGGCCTTCATCGATAATGATCCGCAGTGCCTCCTCGGCCATGGCACAGCCGAGTGGATTACCGCCAAACGTCGAACCGTGATCGCCCGGCTGGAAAACCTCCATTACCGGATCATCCGCCAGAGTAGCGCTGACTGGGTAGAAGCCGCCACTTAAGGCTTTGCCCAGAATCATCACGTCGGGCCGGACATCTTCATGGTCGCAGGCAAAAAACCGCCCGGTCCGGCCCAGGCCGGTCTGAATCTCGTCGGCCATAAACAGGACATTGTGACGCGTGCAGATCTCGCGGACCTGGCGCAGGTAGCCGGCCGTCGGAACGTGGACTCCTCCTTCACCCTGGATCGGCTCAAGCAGCACGCCGGCCGTCTGGGGCGTGATGGCCGCCTCAATGGCTTGGGCCTCCCCAAACGGTACCACCTTGAAGCCGGGGGTGTGCGGCCCAAAGTGGGCCCGGTACTGCGGCTCGGTTGACATCGAAATGAGCGTGGTCGTCCGACCGTGGAAGTTGTTCTGACAGACGATGATCTCGGCCTGGCCATCGGGTACGCCCTTTTTGAGATAGGCCCACTTGCGCACCAGCTTGATGGCGGTTTCGACCGCCTCGGCCCCGGAGTTCATTGGCAGGGCCTTGTCATAGCCGGTCAATTCGTGCAGCAGCAAGAGGAAGCTGGCAAAGCGGGTGTTGCGAAAAGCCCGGGAGCAGAGGGTCAACGTTTGGGCCTGCTCGGTCATAGCCTTAACCAGGCGGGGATGGCAGTGGCCTTGACTGACCGCCGAGTAAGCGCTGAGACAATCCAGGTAGCGCCGGCCCGAGACGTCGTACAGCCAGAGGCCTTCACCGCGCTCAATCGCGACTCCTTCCAGGGGGGTGTAGTTGTGGGCGCCGTATTGTTGTTCAGTATCGACAATGGTTTGGTAGTTCATAAATCTCCTTGCGTGTAATAAACCTATGCGGGTTTGAAAACCTCACAGATTTCAAAGCCCCGGCTATCTCTCACAGACGCGCCGGATCGCCGCCGGGAGGCGTGATGATGTTGCCATAACGATGATAAGTGTACGAAACCGATTGCTCGTGGAGGTAATAGCGCAGTTCCAGCCGGCCGTTGCTTAAGACCGGTTCGTTAAGAACGGCGATGCCCTGGGCGTTGGCCGCCCGGCGCACGGCCTCTGAGACTGGCCCGGTGGCCCGGAGCCGGGTATCAAGTTTGGCCTGGTTCAAGCGCTTAATCAAGGCCGTCTCATCCTCGAGAACCAGGCGAAGACCGGCCTCCTCGCTCCACCATTTCCACCGCTCCGCTCCCGGCGGCAGACTGATGGTCAAAGGCGTGCCGCAGGTTCGGGCGGCGAGCGCCACCTGACAGATCGCTCCGGCGTCGGCCTCACCCTGTCCCCGGAGGATGACCTCGGGCAGCAGGCGGTAGCGGAAGTGGTTGGCTTCCCCTAAAATTTGGCTCGGATCATGGGCCTGGCTAAAGTGGGTTTGCCAGGCCCAGGCATAGCTGCCGGCCGCGGCCTGGACGGTTTCCAACTCCTCGGGCCGGGTGAGCCAATCCAGACAGCGCTGGAGCAGCGGCTTGATCTCGGCTGCGGGCTCGGCTTGAGGCTGGGGTAAAGCGACTTGTCGCCAGTGGCCCAGTTGTAGGACATAGTTAGGACCACCCGCCTTAGCCCCCGGCCCCACCGCCGAGCCTTTCCAGCCACCGAAGGGCTGGCGCTGCACCACCGCGCCGGTAATATGGCGGTTGATGTAGAGGTTACCGGCCTGAATCTTTTCGCGCCAGAGAACAATCTCCCG
Source organism: uncultured Chloroflexota bacterium (assembly GCA_937864185.1). Taxonomy (GTDB): domain Bacteria; phylum Chloroflexota; class Anaerolineae; order 4572-78; family J111; genus JAGRBY01. Next base: position 55,664 of record CALMIS010000208.1, on the reverse strand, counting down.
CGAGTCGAGGCTGTGCAAGCCGCTGGTCAGCCCAAATTCCACCTGGTTGGCCAGGGCGATGGCCTGCTCTAAATTTTCGGCCCGCATCAGACCCAAGACCGGCCCAAAACACTCGGTCAAGTGAAAGTGGGAGCCCGGTTTGACCCCCAGCTTGATGCCGGGTGACCAAAGCCGCGGGTTACCCTCGATGGGGCGCGGCTCCAACAGCCAGGTCTCGCCCGGCTCCAACTGAGTGAGAGCCCGGTGCAGATCGGGGTTGGCCGGCTGGGTCAAAGGCGTCACCAGGCTGGCCTTATCCCAGGCCGGACCGACCGACAAGCTGGCCGCAGCATCGCGTAACTGCCGGTGAAAGGCCGGGTTGTCATACACTTCCGCTTCCAGAATGGCCAGGCTGGCGGCCGAGCACTTTTGCCCGTTATGGCCAAAGGCCGAGCGGACCAGGTCTTTGATGGCCTTGTCGTGATCGGCCATGGCGGTGATGATCAAGCTGTTCTTGCCGCTGGTTTCGGCAAAGAGATTCATCTCCGGCTGCCAGGATTGGAACAGCTTGGCCGTCGCTTTAGAGCCGGTCAGGATGACCCCGCCGACCCGGGGATCGGTCACCAACTGCTGGCCGATCTCATTATCCGGACAGGGCAGAAACTGCAAGACTTCCTTAGGAATGCCGGCCTGCCAAAAGGCCTGGGCCAATTCCCAGCCGACCAGGGTGGCCTCCGGCGCCGGCTTAAGGATGACGCTGTTACCGGCCATCAAGGCGGCCAGGACTCCCCCGGCCGGAATCGCCAGCGGAAAGTTCCAGGGCGGCGTGACCACGACTACGCCCAACGGCGTCATCTGGCAATCGGCCACCGCGTCTCCCAAATCGAGCGAGCGGGCATAGTAGTTGGCAAAATCAATCGCTTCGGAGACCTCCGGATCGGCCTCGGCGGCAGTTTTGCCCCCATCGAGCATCATGGCGCCGATAAAGTTGCCGCGTTGGCGAGCCAACTCCTCAGCCACCCGGACCAGCGCGGCTTTGCGCTCGGCGATCGAGCGGCCGGCCCAACCCGGCTGGGCTTCGACTGCAACCCCCAAGGCCTGATCGACCCATCTCGCGTCGGCCAGGGCATAGCGATACGGCCCCGCTCCCGGCTGAGAAGGATCGACCCCCTGGCCGGGAAAATCCCCGCTCACGAACTCACCGCCCACCTGAAGCGGGATCGAAACCGGGTCAGCGGTGCGCCAGCGCTCCAGCCAACCGCTGAGCCACTGGCGGTTGGCCGCCAATGACCAATCGGTGTCCGGCTCGTTGGCGAAGGACGCCTCAGGATTAAAGGTTCGGTGTTCGGTTGCCCGGTTTTGGATCCGCTGCGGGCCGGCCAGGGCCGTCTCTTTGGTGCGGTACGCGGCCAGGAACATCTCTTTCTGGCGCTCCCAGGCCTGGCTGCCCGGCTCCATATCAAACATGTGCCGCAAGAAGTTTTCGTCAGCCGTGTTTTCATCCAACCGGCGAACCAGGTAGGCAATGGCGCTGTGGAAGTCATCCTTTTTGACCACCGGGGCGTAGAGGAGCAGGCCCCCGGCGTGGCGTTGAAGGGTGCGGGCCTGATGGTTGGCCATCCCTTCCAACATCTCGAACTCGATGTAGGGCTGCACCCCGCGGGCCTCGCGCAGGACCATCCCGTAGGCCAGGTCCAGCAGATTGTGGCTGGCAATGCCCAGATTAACCGTTTGGGCTCGCTCCGGCCGGCAGCCGTAATCGACCATGCGCTTGAAGTTGGCGTCGACTTCGGCTTTGGTGTGGTAGGGCGCTTGTGGCCAGCCGTGCAAAGCGGCCTCGGCCTGCTCCATGGCCAGGTTGGCGCCTTTGACGATCCGGATCTTGATCGGCGCGCCGCCTCGCGCTGCCCGGTCGAGAGCCCAGGTGGTGAGCTGCTGCTGAAGAGGAAAGGAGTCGGGCAGGTAGGCTTGCAACACCAGACCGGCCCGGTAAGGCATAAACTCCGGCTCATCCAGGACCTGGCAGAAGGCATCGACTGTCAGGTGCAGGTCCCGGTACTCTTCCATATCGAGATTGACGAACTTAGGCGTCTGGCTGCCGTCGGGGTGTCGGAAAGAATGGCGCATGGCCGTGCGATAGAGCAGACGCAGCCGATCTTTGATCAGCTCGACGCTGTGCTCAAAAGCGATCAAATTGATCTGACTGAAGATGGACGAGATCTTGATCGAGATATATTCGACATCCTCGCGCCGCAGCAGATCAAGGTTTGCTTCCAGGCGGTGCTCGGCCTCCGCTTCACCGAGAATAGCTTCACCCAGCTTGTTGAGATTGAGCCGGGTACCGGTCCGGTAGCGTTTGTTGAGGTAGTGGCGCAGTGGCTCCTCCTCACCGGGGAGGATGACGGCCTCGGTTTCATGGCGTAGTTGGGCGGTAAAAGGTGGCACCACGATCTGGGGCACCACCTGGCCCAGGTAGCTGCCCAGAGCCAGGGCGCCCTGCTCCCACCAGGCCATATAGTCGGGTAGGCCATAGCTCTTGACCAGGTACTGCAACTGGTTGGCAATGCGGGCCGGACGGTGGCTGCGAAAAACCTGATCACACAAGGCAATGGTCAGGGCTTTGCCGGCCGGATCTTTAACCATCCCGGCAAATTTTTGATACTGGCTTCGCTCCTTATCGGTTTGATCGGCCCGCGCCTCGCGCAGCAGCGTTTCGGCCAGGGCCATCGCCTGGCGGGCGACGGCTTCGTCTGGGGCAGCGGGCTCGGAAGCTATAGATTGGGTTGGCTGCATAGTTTTCTCCTAAAATTATCGGTAGTCATTGGTCAATTATATAAAACTACTCGCAGATCACTGACGATCTCGTCCAACGCCGCCTGAGCCGAGGCCACCTCCCCGGCAAAGTTGAGAAAGCCGTGAATTAAGCCCTCGTAGCAGGTGTGCTTCACTTGTACCCCGGCAGCTCTCAGTCGATCGGCATAGGCGGCCCCTTCATCGCGCAGCAGATCAAACCCGGCTGTGATAATCTGGGCCGGCGGCAAACCGCTCAAATCCGGCGCCAGTAGAGGCGAGGCGTACGGCTGCTGCGCCTCGGCCAGATCGGCAAAGTAATAGTCCCGACAGGTGAGCATGGCGGCTCGTTCCAAAAAGTAGCCGGTCGCAAATAGATGATGCGAGGCCGTCTCGAGAGTGGCAATATCGGTGATGGGATAGAGCAGCAGTTGGTGGATTAAGGCTGGCCCCTGCCGGTCACGGGCCAGCAGGGCCATGACCGTCGCCAGATTGCCCCCGGCGCTGTCCCCCCCAACGGCGAGCCGGGTTACATCGCCTTGAATTTGCGCCGCATACTCAGCCACCCAGCTCAGGGCGGCAAAGCCGGCTTCCACAGCAGCGGGAAACTTGTGCTCCGGGGCCAACGGATAGTCGACCGAAACCACCACGCTCCCAGCTCCGGCGGCCAGTGCTCGGCAAATATCGTCATGGGTATCCAGATCACAAGCCACCCAACCGCCACCGTGATAAAAGACCAGCACCGGCAGTAACTCATCCGCCAGCGGACGGTAAAGGCGAAGGCGGAGATCGGTGACCGGGCCGGGGATAAGTTGCTCCTGGACCTGGGCCACCGGACGGGGTGGCCGGTCAGACCGGCAAAACAGTTTTCTCATCCCGGCCCGGATCACCAAAGGAGGCAGGCTTTGGATGGCCGGCTTGGGTCGCTGGTTGAACCGGGCCAACCAGGCAGCCATATCAGGCATGAGGCCGTTGGGACAGCTACCAGGCATAGGCCTTGGGTGCCTCACCGCCGGGGCCGGGAAAAATCTCATCCAGTTTCTTTAATGTTGGCTCATCGAGCTGGATCTCGGTGGCCCGGATCGCACTCTCCAACTGGTTTAAGGTACGCGGGCCGATGATCGGAGCGGTAACAATCGGATTATGTAGCAGCCAGGACAGAGCGACCGCCGCTGGCGCCTCGCCCAGATCATCACACAGGGCTTCGTACTTTTCAAGTTTAGCCCGATTCTCGTTGACTCGTTGCGTAAACTCCTCGTCTCCCCGGCGACCGCTCTCTTCTTTCTTTAGGGCTCCGCCCAGTAGTCCCCCGCCTAACGGACTCCAGGGGATCAACCCCAGGCCGTAATGGCGACAGGCTGGGATCACTTCCAACTCAATCATTCGGTTGTTAAGATGGTAGATACTCTGTTCGCTAACCAGGCCCATCATACCTCGTCGTGAGGCCTCCTGGCAGGCGGTTGCAATATCCCAGCCGGCAAAGTTGCTGGAGCCGACGTAAACTACTTTGCCTTGTTTAACCAGGCTGTCAAAGGCCGGCCAGGTTTCATCCCAGGGGCACGCCCGGTCGATGTGGTGCATCTGGTAGAGGTCAATCCAATCGGTTTGCAGCCGCTTTAAGCTACCATCGCAGTGCTTCTTAATCTTCATCGCCGACAGGCTGCGCCCGTCACTGTTTGGTTCCGGTTTGTGGGCTTTGCGGCTAACCGGATTGAAGACCTTGGTCGCTAGGACCACTGCCTCGCGCCGTCCCCCGCCTTGAGCCAGCCAGCGACCAATGATCTCCTCGGTGGCGCCGTGTTCGACCGACCAGCCATAGACATCGGCCGTGTCAAAGAAGTTGATCCCCATCTCCAGGGCTCGATCCATAATTTTAAAGCTGTCCTCTTCAGAGGTATGCCAGCCAAAGTTCATTGTCCCTAAACAGAGGTTGCTGACTAAAACGCCATATTTGCCTAAACGTCTATGCTCGATAGCCATTGCCATTGCTCCTTAAAAATAATTGAATGGGATGAGGAAGCTGAGTGAGGTAAGTTCATAGTGAGCAAAGGACGACATGTTGCTCCTTAAAATCTTGCGCCCCAGCCCCCTAACCCCTGATCCCTAGTATACCACAGGACGGCTCATAACCTGAATGGAAGCCATAGCCCCACCCACGTTAAACCGGAGACTTTCAATTGGCAATGGCCCTTCTAAATAAAGTTTCATGTTCAATGACATGCCATTATTTAGGGTTGACAGCCCTTATTTCTAGTTTAGAATGAGACGAGTCAGGATGTACTCCAGGTAAGGCACACCAATATTAATTCAAATAAGGAGAGTTGCATGTCAAACCAAAGTGCAGTCAATGTTCTACGCACGCAGTATGGCCAAATGCAAGGCTGGCTGAACGGAACCTTGGAGGGGTTAACCGACGAGATCATTCACTATAATCCGCCAGGGATCGTTAGCTCCATTGCCGGTCAACTGGCTCACATCGTCACCGGGATGGACTTCTTTGTCCTCGGTTTGGCGGCTGGACAGACGCCATTGTTTGTCAGTAGTTTTGCCGAAAAATCCGGTATTAGCGAACCACCTCCCCAAGGTGGTGACTGGAGTGCGTGGGGCAAGCGAGTCAAGGTAGACATGCCCCTGTTGAATGCTTATTCCCAAGCCGTTTTTGCCGAGGTTGATAACTACCTGGCCTCTCTCAGCGACGATGACCTTCAGCGGGAAAAAGAGTTCGGTCCGGCCGGAAGCCAGACGGTGTTATGGGCATTGAATGTGTTCATCCTTAATACCTACTGCCACACCGGTGAGATCGCCTGTATCAAGGGGCTGAAGGGCTTGAAGGGGTATCCGTTTTAATTAAACAAGTCAAAACTTGATATTTTTCTCAAGGACGTCTAAGGTCTGTAACTGGTCTGTCACTGATTTGTGGTAGATTGCATGAGTAGGATTCCATAGGTGTGAACGTGATCGGTTTAGGTTTGGCCCGTACTACTGGCACGGATTGTTATCCCTAGGTGAGATTATGATAGATATGCAAGTCATGACCGCAAGCTATTATCAGTGGGTATCCGTTCTTGGATCAGCGTTGCTTAAAAATACGGTCAACATGTTGAACGTCACCTTGGAAAACCTGGGGTCATTTGGCCGAAATCAGGCGCTCCAAGACGCTTTCGTAGCAACCAGCCCAAGCAATCAGCAGGCCGATTGTGATTCAACGCAGGATGTTATCTCAACCCTTACGCACGAACTCCGCACTCCCCTGACCTCAATTCAGGCAATCTCTAGTATTCTTAGAGACAACCCGGATTTAGACCCAATCGATCGCAATCAACTCTTGGAGGCTATGACTCAAGAGAGCCAGAGGTTGACCGGAGTAGTCGATCAAGTCATAGACTTAACCAATCTGGAACTAGGCGGCGGCGTGTGGCAACTCGCTCAAGTGGATCTTAGAGAGATAATTCAACTAGCCTTGGAGCAAGTAGCTCCTTTGTTGGAGCAAAAGAACATCGAGCTCCACGTTCGGATGCCGGAGTCAGTCCCACTGCTGAAAGCCGATCGAGGCCGCATTAAACAGGTGATCGTTTGTATGCTGTCGAATGCGATTAAATTTTGTGATAGTTCGGCTGGCTGGGTGGGAGTGCGCCTGCAAAATACCGGAAATGCTCTCCAAGTGGATGTCAGTGACAACGGCCCGGGTCTCAATAGTGCTAGTGGAGATCGCCTGTCTGCGACGTCTGGTCATCCCATTTCTGGAATCTTGGGTCTGGAACCGCAAATTACGAGTTTAGGTTTGTTGATCAGTCGCCATACAGTCTCGCATTTTGGGGGAGACCTGTGGTTTCACTGTGAAATGGAGCACGGGGCAAAGTTTTCGTTTACTTTACCGTTGACGAATAGCTAGGACTGCGTTTCAAGGTAGCTCAACCGTTGTCGAAAATTGTCGTTAGTGGGGTCAGGATGATATCTGGCCCCATTTTTTTGTGCCTTGTGACCAGCTCGATCAATTTCTTTAAATGAACCCCAACTACAGTCTTAAACGATCCCCCTGGCCATTTTGGGATTTGCCCCTGCCTGGTGACAATGCTACACTACCGACAATCTGCCCGGTTTTCCAAGATTGATGTCCAGAAGACGGCGCAAAACCTCGTATACGTTTGTCATTTTTGGCGTTTTGAGTGCAGCAATGTTTGTACTCATGTTGACGCTCGGTTTTGCCCTTTTGGCTCTGCCTGATGCCGCTCAGCCACTTCTCTCCGGAGGCACTCGTAATCCGGGGTTGCAGCTCCCTACCGCTCCTATCCCCACCAGCACGCCTGGCCCACCAGTTCCCACACGGATTGAGTTCGTTGTCGAAGAACCCATTACCGGTCTTCCAAACTGCAGTGTCTACGGGGTCGAGGGCATAATTCAGACCGATAAGGGGCAGGGCCTCTCTAACACTCAGGTTGTTATTTGGGATGAAGCGACCGGCTTGCTTGACCTGGGTGTAACAGACAGCACCGGTCGCTATCGAATAGATCTGGAGGGCGATTTGGCCTTGCATAAGCTGTGGGTGCAGGTTTTTAACAACGACCAACCCGTTTCGCAACCGGTCTTGGTGGAGCCACAGATTGACTGTCAGCAGGGCTTTCAAATTTTTCTCGTCAACTGGCGTCGCGCAGTACAGTGAGGGCACGGATGCAAGTGATTATTTACACCGAGGCAGACAAATTTGAACTTCTGGCTGATGAGTGGGCTGATCTGCTGAGCCGTTCAGCCTCGGCTCCTTTCTTTATGAACCACCTCTACCAGACGATTTGGTGGCTGCACCTGGGTAATGATGATTTGCGGCTCATTACCATTCGTTCTGACCAGGGTCAACTGGTGGGCCTCGCCTCGCTTTACCTTAAGACGCTGTCCGATGGGGAACGGCAGTTAACCTTTGTAGGCTGTGTTGACGTTTCAGACTATCTGGACGTCTTGGTCGATGTTGACCACGTTGAGCGTGTGCACCAGGCTCTCCTCGATGCCTTGGCCGGCGAAAATTTAGTTTGGGATAAGCTTTACTTGTGCAGTCTGCCTCAAAGATCTCTTACATTTACCCACCTGGCCGAAGCCGCTCGCCAGCGCGGTTGGCGGGTGCGGGTCACGCAACAGGATGTTTGTCCGGTAATCACCCTGCCCCCAAGCTGGGATGAATATCTGGCGGGTCTCAACAAAAAACAGCGTCACGAGATCCGGCGAAAGATGCGAAAAATCGAAACGGAAGCGGTCACGGCCTGGAAAGTGGTTGAGTCTCCAGACGAGGTTGAAGCGGCCATGGAGCTTTTTGTTCAGCTCCACCAAAAGTCCACTCGAGAAAAAGAAGGTTTTTGGAGTGATAACTTAATAAGCTTTTTCAAAAATATTACCCGCGCCCTGGCTGCAGTTGGCTGGTTGAAGCTTTACTTCATCGAGGTCAACGGCGTGTCAGCGGCATCGATGCTGGCTTTTGATTACAATAATGAATTCTTGCTTTATAACTCCGGTTATGACCCCGACCAGTTTGCCCCGCTTAGTCCTGGTAATGTCTTGACCGCCTATACTATCCGGCACGCCATCGAATTAGGCCGTAAACGTTACGACTTTCTGCGGGGTGATGAAATCTATAAGTTTCGTTTTGGAGGGCAGCCAGAGCCGGTGTATGACGTGGAAATTTGGAGAAAGTAGTTAGGATAAATGATTAATAAGATCGCTATGCTCAGTGTGCATACCAGCCCTTTGGCGACCCTGGGCGGTAAGGAAACGGGCGGAATGAATGTTTACGTGCGAGATCTGAGCCGCGAATTAAGCCGTCGCAATATTGAAGTTGATGTTTACACTCGCTCGCAGGACCCTACTGCTCCACGCGTTAGCCATGAATTAGCTGAGCACGGGCGAGTTGTTTACATCAAAGCCGGGCCGGAGCAGCCGTACAATAAAAATCAAGTCTACTACCATCTGGACGAGTTCGTAACCCACATTAAAAGTTACCAGGTGGCTTATGACATCATTTTTAGTCACTATTGGCTTTCAGGGATTGCGGCTACCGCCTTGCGGCAATATTGGGGCATTCCCTACGCCCAAATGTTTCATACCCTGGCCGAAATGAAAAACCGGGTGGCGCAATCCCCCGCCGAGCGGGACACCGAACAGCGCCTTAACTGCGAGGGGGCAATTATGCGAGAGGCCGATCGGCTTATCGCGGCCACGCCACTCGATAAGAATCATATGATGTGGGCGTATGGCGCGCCTTCCGACAAAATCGAGATTGTCCCACCCGGGGTCGATCTCACGCGCTTCCGGCCCATTCCGCAGGCCGAGGCCAAACAGTTTCTAGGGATACCGGTTCACCACAAGCTAATCCTCTTTGTGGGACGGATGCAACCGCTCAAAGGCACAGAAACACTCCTCCGCGCGCTGGCCCAGGTCAAGCGACGAGAACCCGAACTGGTAGGCGATGTCTGTCTGTCAATTATCGGGGGGGACCCGGCGCAGGACTCCGAGTTAGAGCTGCGGGAGTTTGAGCGTCTGCAAGCGTTGCGCTCAGACCTGGGGATTGAGGAGATGGTCACCTTTTTGGGCGCCAAAGATCAGGATACCCTGGTCTACTATTACTCGGCGGCAGAGATGGTGGTTATGCCTTCTCACTACGAGTCTTTTGGGATGGTTGCCATTGAGGCCATGGCCTGTGGGACGCCGGTGATTGCTTCAGATGTAGGAGGCTTATCGTTTAGTATCGAGGATGGCTTCAACGGCTATTTGGTACCCGGTCAAGATTATAAGGCGATGGCCGACAAAGTCCGGCTGCTTTTGAAATACCCCGACCTGGGTGAGCAATTGGGCGAGCAAGCTCGGGCTTGGGTCCAGCGTTACAGTTGGGTTAACGTTGCTGATGAGATTCTCGAAGTCTTCGAGCGCACGACGGCACACTTTCAACGCAATGGGCGTTAACTCAGGAGCCGGGTATTTATCTCAAGAACCTGGGTGGTGTGATTGACCAAATTATGCCGGAGCTGCTCTTTTTCCTCGTACCTCATTCGCCGGGCCAGGAAGGCAAACTCCTCGCTCTCAACCGGCGGGACGCTCAAGGCCTTGGCGTCGTTGCGAACCATTCTCAGGGCGCTGATCAGCGCGTGAAAAAAGTTTAAAGCCTCGCTCAGTTGGGTAAAATCCTTGCCAGAAACAAGGCCCGCGGCCGCCAGGACCGTGAGCGCTTCTTGCGTGTTGGTTACCCGGAGTTGGGGATATTGGTGACCGTAAGTGATTTGTAGCCCTTGAACCAGATACTCAATGTCAACCAAGCCACCAGGGCTCAATTTAGCATTGATGGTACCCGCTTTGACACTGTGGCGCAATTGCCGCTCTCGCATCGCCCGCATGGCCGCTACATCAAAAGGCTGGCCCGTGTAGATGAACCGGTCTCGTAGTTTAATGATCTCCTGCCCCAGCTTAACATCCCCGGTAATCGGCCGCAGTTTGACCAAGGCTTGCCGCTCGTAGGGCCAGGCATCCCCATCCGGCGCAAAATAGCGGCTGAAAGCATCAAGAGAGACGCCCAAGCTGCCGGCCTTGCCATAGGGCCGTAGTTGCAAATCTAGCTCAAACATACCCTCCCGTTTGGTTTCAATCATTCTGTCTATCAGGCTGACCAATCGATCAAAATATTCAGCGTTGGTAATGACGCGGGGGCCGGTGGTGCGGCCGTTACCCGCGTACACAAACATCAGCTCAATATCCGAGGCAAAGCCCAGTTCCCGCCCACCGGCCTTGCCCAAGGCGCAAATACTAAGCGGGCAATCGTGGCGGTTACCAAGTTTGGGCAGGCCGTACGAGGCTCGTATTTCACGCGCGGCCAGACGAACTGCTTCTTCGATGACGACCTCGGCCAGGTCACTGAGTTCGCCGGAGAACTGGCTGAATTTGGGGATGTGCCCCTGAATCTGGCGCATATCGATCCGGAACATCTCTCGATCCTTAAAGGCATTAAGAAGCCGGCGCTGGTCCGGGCCGGGCGGGGTCTGGTTTAACTGGACCACTAACTCGGCCCGTAAGTCCGATTTAGTCTTGTGTTCTTGCAGGGCCTCGACGTTATGCAGCACCGGAAAAAGATTCTCGTGCTGCATCTTCAGGAAATCCTGCCACAAGAAATCGCTGACGCCTAGTAAGCGAGCCAGCGTGGTCAGGACGTCGGGCCGCTCCAGCGAGGCCAGCTCCTCCGGCCAGTTAGGGCGGGTAAACAGGTGCCGTACAAAATCGCGGAAATGGAGGAGAGCCGATTCTGGGTTGGGCGATCGGGGCAATAAGTGGGTAAAGTGTTTGATCAAAACCGTGGCTACCCGCAGCTCGAGCTGAGCCTCTTCCCCGACAATTTTTTGATTGTTACGATCTACCACATACAAAGTATCCCGGACTCGATCCCCGATCGTTTCGACGGTTACGCGCCCAATGTTAATCCCGGTCAAGGCCAGCGCGCTGGTCAATTCGTACAGAAAACCGGTCGTATCCGGAGCATCGATGTACATGGCCGTAAAGTGCCGAGAGGCCTCGTTGTCGATTTCAATATCGACGCCATAGAGCCGAGTGTGATCAGGCCGAGCGGGAAGCAGAGTAGCCGCGACTCGTTTGGCCAATTCACCGTGGGCTTCTTCGGCTTTGCCGGTTCGAAGCTGCTGAACGAGAGCCGATAAATCATTTTCATAAGTCTCCCAGCAATCTGGGTCAGGTTCATGGTCGATACTAATGGTGAAAGTATCGACAATTTTTTGACTGGGTAAGGAGTCAGCCGGACGCCGAGAAGAGCGATTACCCCGGAATCGGATTTGAGGGGGCAGTGGGGTAGAAGCTGAATTGTTGGGCTCATAGCTAAAGATACTGCCGTCGATAATGTTGAAGCCATGGACAAAGAGCAAACCGCAAATAAGCGACAGTTCGCCCTGGAAGTCAAAGCCCACCACGGTCAACTGCCAGCGGTTACCGTCAATCGGTTGGGCTTCAACTCGAACCGGTCGCTGGGCATCCAGAGTTTCAATTAAGGCGGCGTGGGCCTGAATTTCGGCGGTGCTAAATGTGTTCAAGTAGGAGGCCGGCATGTGGGCCAGGTGGGGAATTAGGGTCGAGGTCCGAGACCGCGATTTTTGGCCGTTTTGGGCCGGGGTGTCACCCAAGTGCTCATTGTAAATCAGCCGGACAACGGCGGTGTGCTGCTGATACTGAGCGATAAGGCGCTGTCCCGCGTTTTTTCCTTCAAAACCTAAGCGCCGGGCTAAGTGGTTGAGATCATTTTGATCGTCGGGGAGAAGGTGAGTCTGTTGGTAATGCATCAGTTGCAGGTAGTGTTCCACCGTCCGCAGAAAGGTGTAGCCACCGGTCAGGACGCGGTACTCATCTGCGGTCAGCAGGCGCTGGCTATAGAGCTTGGCCAGGGCTTCCAAAGTGGTGGTGCTGTGCAATTGAGCGAAGTTTTTCCCATTCACGAGCTGCAAATACTGAGTCACAAACTCGATATCGCGGATTGAGCCCTGCCCAAGCTTGACCTGCCCGAACTCTTGCCCCTTTTGTTTGAGTTTAGCTTCGATCCGTTGCTTGACACTGTGAATTTCCTGTCGGACAACATCGGCTGGCGCGTCGAAGAGGTGTTTTTGGGTTTCGCGTAGGAAATCTTTGCCTAATTTACGATTTCCAGCAGTGACGCGGGCTTTTAACAGGGCCTGCTTTTCCCACAAGCGCGCATGTTTTTGTAGATAGCTCAGGTAGCCATCAATGGAGGAAACTAACTCCCCCGTGCTCCCCCACGGCCGCAAGCGCATATCGACGCGGTAGAGAAAGCCGTCCTCGGTCATACGCGTGAGATTATCGATGAGACGTTGGCCAATCTGTCGAAAGCGGACGGGTCCATCGGCGCAGATGAAGAGGAGGTCGATATCCGAACTATAGTTTAGTTCAGCGCCGCCGAGTTTGCCCATAGCCACCACGCAAAAGTCATCGGCGGGGATGCCCGTTTGAACTGCAGCCAGACTCAGGCAGGCTTCAACCAGGCTGTCGGCCAGGTAAGAGAGCTGGCTGACGATGGTCGTTAAGTCGACCGTCCCCAGCAGGTCAGTCGTCCCAATGCGGAGGAGTTCCCATCGCTGAAAACGGCGGAGGGAGTTAAGCGTGGCTAGTCGCTGGCGGTCATTAGGATCAAGGGTCCGGCTGAGGATATCCTTGGTATCGGCCAAGTATTGATCGGCGTCCTTAGGCTGTGAGAGGAGGTCATAGGCGGTGAGTCGTTCAAAGTAGTGAGGATTGCGCAGCAAGATTTCCGTTAGAAACTGGCTACCTTCTAAAATTTTGACCAGAATTTCTACGGCGCGGGGATTGGTCCGGAAATCGCGAAGTAAATTGAGTTGATCGGGGGCATTGTTGACAAAGCGCTCAAAGTTGACCAGGATCTGATCAGGCGTAACCGTCTCAGCGAGGGCGTTTAGCAGCGCCGGCAACATGCTGGCCAGCGACTCGCGCAGCGGCGGACTCTGGCCGATCCGGTCCAAGCAACGATAAGCTCCCCGCGGATTATTGAAACCCACGGGGGCCAGCCACTTGCGGATGTTCTCACCGATGAGGACGTCTTGGAGCAGCAGCGCTTCAGCGCCTTTAAACGTCAGTGGGGCCATAGCCCTCTCATTATACCACTAAAGAAAAAAAAGCGGAGGCCTCTTAAGGACCTCCGCTTTTTTACAACTACGCTTTGATCTAGATATCGAAATACAGATTGAATTCGTACGGATGCGGGCGCAGGCGCACGGCGTCGATCTCTGAAATGCGTTTGTAGTCTATGTAAGCATCGATCAGGTCTTCGGTGAAGACATCGCCGGCCAGCAAGAAATCTTTGTCGGCTTCTAGGGCATCCAGCACCGCGTCCAGCGTCCCGGGGGTGTTGGTGATTTCGGCCGCTTCTTCTGGGGGCAGGTCATAGAGGTCCTTGTCAATGGGCGCACCGGGATCGATTTGGTTAACGATCCCATCCAGGCCGGCCATCAGCATGGCCGGGAAAGCCAGGTAGGGGTTGGCGCTGGGGTCGGGGGCGCGGAACTCGATGCGTTTGGCTTTGGGGCTGCCGGAATACATCGGAATCCGGCAGATGGCCGAGCGGTTTCGCTGCGAGTAGACCAGGTTGATCGGGGCTTCATAGCCGGGGACCAAGCGTTTGTAGCTGTTGGTGCTGGGGGCGGCAAAAGCCAGGATAGCCGGGGCGTGTTTGAGCAATCCGCCAATGTAGTAGCGAGCGATATCGGACAGGCCGGCATAACCAGCCTCGTCATACATGACGGTGTTACCATTTTTCCACAGACTTTGGTGACAGTGCATCCCGCTCCCGTTATCTTCAAAGAGCGGCTTGGGCATAAAGGTGGCGGTCATGCCATTTTTGCGAGCCACTTGCTTGATGACGTACTTATACATCGTCAGCTTGTCAGCCATCCGGAGAAGGGTATCAAAGCGCAGGTCAATTTCGCACTGACCGGCGGTGGCAACCTCATGATGGTGGACTTCCACTTCGATGCCAATGTCTTCCATCGTGAGGACCATCTGGCTGCGCACATCTTGGAGACTATCGACGGGCGGGCAGGGGAAGTAGCCGCGCTTGGCCGGCACTTGGCCGCCTAAACCGCCACCACCGGTGTTCCACCAGCCTTCAGCACTGTCGATCTGGTAGAAGCCGGTGTTAGCGCCGCTGGTATAAGCCACATCGTTGAAGAGGAAGAACTCGGCTTCTGGACCGAAAAAGGCTTGATCGGCGATCCCGGTTTGTTTGAGGTAGGCTTCTGCTTTCTTGGCGACGTAGCGCGGGTCTTTGTTGTAAGGTTGATGCGTGATCGGATCGTAAATATCGCAGATCATCACCAGGGTGGGGATCGAAAAGAACGGATCCATAAAGGCGCTGGTTGGATCGGGGAAGAGAATCATATCCGACTCGTTGATGGCCTGGAAGCCGCGGATCGATGAGCCGTCAAAGCCGAGACCTTCTTCAAAAACGTCTTCCGAGAACTCTTTGGCTGAGAAGCTAAAGTGATGCCACACGCCGAAAGGATCGATGAAACGGAAGTCCAGCATCCTTATTTCTTGATCTTTGATCAACTGCATAACGTCTGCTACTGTTTGGGTCATTTCACAACTCCTTGTATTTTTGAAAATTTCCACGGTCAAACGACCGGTTTGGACTGGTGTTTATACAATTTCGACCATAGCTGGGCTGCTGATATAGCCGCGCCGCATTAGATCACGGCCAGCGCGCTGGCACAGATCGTGTTCGTCAAGGCCAAGATAAAAACTATATCGATCTTCATCAGTTCGGTACTCGAGCGCCATAACCCCGAACTGGGTCTGGTATAAGTCGAGGCAAATGTTGTTAAACTGCAAGGCCCGGGATAGCCGTTCTAAATGAGCTTGGACCTTTTGCCAATATTTGGGTAATAAACGGTCGACCCGCAGGTCTAAGTCATCATGGAGCCGCTTATCTCCAATCAGCGCCTGAGCGACCAGCGAGCGGAGCCGGAAAACTTCGCGACCAGCGTCGATCTCGACTTCTCGCCGTTCATTGACGGCATAAGCGTAAATAGCCGCATGGCTAGACGACGGAAAGACCGGCGCCCAAAACTCCTGGTCATTGTCACTTTGCGGACGTTTCTTAAGGTAATAGATGGGTCTGATGAGACCCAACGTTTCTTGATGCACCCCTCGGACATGGAGCTTATCGGCCTGCCCCGGCTGACCTAGGGCCTTACTTTTATTTAGAAAGGCGGTCACCCGTTGTCGGACTACAGCTAACTCAACGTGCCGGACCACTGGCCCGCCCGGCGTTGTGATCGCAATCACTTCGTTACCTTTGGTGTAGACCGGATAAACCTTGCGGGCGTGGCGGGCAATAAAGAGATAGGTTGGCATACGGTTGAAATTTAGCAGCGAGGGTGCCACTTTTCTCACTTGGTTGAGGATACCTTGAGGGCTCCTTGCCTCCATATAGTAGCTGCAAAGTTCAGCCACGTACCCGTTTTGCCCTCTGATCCAATGGAGAAAAATGGGGATTCTAAATTTGGTTCCGTGGATAGGAGCAGCTAAGGGCGCTAGTTCGATGTGGACGTAGTAAGGGATGGTTTTCCTGTCGTCACTGGTGTTACGCTCTAGCTCTATCTGCATCGGTCGTTATCAGGGGCCGGGTAGATCTCAACCCTATCTCTCATGAGTTAAGTTATAAAGGTAGACTAGACTCCTTGAATGTAAAGCGCGTTTTGGTCGTTAATGAAACCCCGTCGAATTAAATCACGGGCTACCCGGTTACGCAAATCCGTATCATTGTGTCCTAAATAGAGACTGAAACGGTCTTCGTTACTGCGATACTCTAATGCCACAGTCACCTCACTTCCTTGGTACATCGGTAGCTTGATGCCTTCGTAGATCAGGGCCCGCGGCAGTCGCTCAAGATGAGTTTTTACCGCGGCCCAATGGTCGGGCATTAAGCGGTCGGCTCGCAGATTTAGATTGTCAGTAAGCCGTCCATCCGCAATCAATGCTTCGGCTACACAATGGCGCAGCGTAAACACTTCCCGACCCTGGTCTACATCCGCGTTATGGCGAGTGTTGGCAGCGTAAGCATAGATCCGATTGCTGGTAGTTGAGTAGAAGACCGGCGCCCAGAAGTCCATTTCTCTGACCCCTAAGGCTCGTTTCTTGAGATAGAATGCTGGTCGATTGAGTACCAATGTGTTCCGTTGCACGCCACGCACGTGCAGCTTGTCACCCCGCTCCAGTGGCCCCAGCCAGCCAATCTGGTGGAGATAATCCGTCAAATATTCTCGGACCTTGGCCAGCTCCACGTGCTTAAACGTTACGTTTTGCGGCGTAACCGCGACCACATTATCGCCAATGGTGTATACCGGAATAATTCGCCGCGAGCGACGCGTGATGAAGACATAGGTCGGTAGCCGCGACATATATTCTATCGCGAAGAGTTGCCCCTGAACCTTGGGACCCAGTTCGCGCAATGTGTCTGCTTTAATCTCAACCCCACAGATTTGAACAGCGTACTTGAGTCCGTGGTAGGAGAGGATGGGGACTCTAAAGTTTCGTCCCCAATCGAGTTCAGAAACGCCGATCTCTATGTTCAAGAAATAAGGGATGGTGTCGGGGTTTTGGTCAGTATTGCGTTCAAATGATAGTTTCATCGGGTCGTAAAGTTTAGCGAACGCAGGCGAAGCCGAACTTGCTGTCCCGGACTTACCTGCGTTCGCTAAAGGTTGCGGATCCAGAGATTGCTCTCTTTCTCTGCAAGCTACGGAACTGAGAATTATTTAATCGTAAATTCTCGTCTGAAAATTAGGTCTTTATCACCCTGTTCGCTCTAGTCTGCGGCAGCGCTGCTGCTGGTCAGCGCGCCGGTGAATTCGGGGTAACTGATGGACCCATGCTCGGTAATATCGAGACCTTCCAGTTCTTCCTCTTCGGAGACCCGCATAATCCCAATTGATTTTAAGACCGTAAACAGGGCGTACATCGTCACGAAGGCCCAAATCGGAATAACCGTCGAACCGACAATTTGGGGAAGCAAGGAGTGGGTCCCGCTCATATCGAACAAAGCGGTGGCTATGCCGCCCCAAACCCCGCATAGACCGTGAACTGGCCAGGCCCCGACCACATCATCGATCCGCAACTTCTCGAGGAGGATTGTCCCAAGGACAACCAGCACACCGGCCACGAAACCAATCATAATTGCCGAAACGTTGCTGACAGTGTCACAGTTGGCCGTGATCCCCACCAGACCCCCAAGCATACCATTGAGGGTGAGACCCAGATCAGGTTTACCGCCACTGAAAAGGGAAGCGATCATCGCCAACGTGGCGCCAGCACAGGCCGCGAGCAGGGTATTCGTGGCGATCAGCATGGTGGCGTCGGTATTGGAAGCCCCGGCGAAAGCAAGCTGGCTGCCGGGGTTAAATCCGAACCAACCCACCAACAGGATGAAGACACCCAGGGTTGCTGTCGTCATACTGTGCCCGGGCATAGGGTTGGCGGTGCCGTCTTTATTGAAACGGCCAATGCGCGGACCCAGAACCAACACCCCGGCCAAACCGGCAAAGCCACCAACCGCATGCACAATCAGGGAACCGGCAAAGTCGTGAAAGCCTAACTCATTCAGCCAGCCGCCGCCCCACTTCCAGTAGCCGCTAATCGGATAAACAAAGGCAGTAATGACGGCGCTATAAATCAGGTAGGCCCGGAACTGCATCCGCCCGGCCACTGCTCCGGAAACGATGGTGGCTGCCGTGGCCGCAAAGGCTACCTGGAAGAGCCAGTCAACTTGCGGGTTTAGGCTGCCGGCCACCGGATCGGCGGACATGCCGCTAATGCCAAATCCACCCCAGGCCAGCCAGCCTCCGGCAATATCATCACCGTACATCAGACCGTAGCCAATAAGGTAGTAAATCAAGGCGCCAACCGCCAGGTCCATCAAGTTCTTGAACAGGACGTTGATGGTGTTTTTGCTGGCATTAAACCCGGCTTCAACCATCGCAAAACCAGCTTGCATAAAAAGAACCAAAACAGCAGCGATGAACAAGACAACATTGTCAATAGCGTAAGCTAATTCCGCAGGAGACGGCCCGTCTTCCTGAGCAAATGCCACACTGGTTGTTACTAAACACAGTAACAGGGTTATAGGTAGAGCTTTTAGGATACGTTGTTTAATCACTATCCCTTCTCCTTTACATAAATATAAATTTTTTAACAAAAAAGAAAGCCCTTGGGTGACACTGACGTTCACAACCAAGGGCTTCGCGGCCGCGTTAGTTACAATATTGATTTGATGAGGCACATCTTAGCAGAGTTCTAAAATGTTGTCAAGCGTAAATGCCTGTTTTTTGGGGATTTTTAATCTTTACAACGTCTCTAGACTTTAGCGCCAATAGCTACAACCGCCTCTGCCACTTCATGCATGGGCCGGCGTTTGCGCCGAGCCGCCATTTGCAGCCGTTTGTAGGCTTCTGCTTCTGAGATACCGGTCGCGACCAAAATTTGTTTAGCAGCGTCGATGATCCGGCGGGCTTCGAGTTGCCCTTTTAGCCGGTAAGCTTCTTGAGCTTTGCTCCGCATAATCTCGAAACGATTAGCCGCTAAGGTAAGCATCGGTCCAAGCTTCTGCTCGTGAATGGGTTTGACCAAATAACCCATAACGGCCGCATTGACTGCCCGCTCGATTAGGCTCTTTTCACTGTAAGCCGTGATCATAACAATAGGGAGAGGCATCTCTTTGGCGATAATTTCAGCAACGGTCAGTCCGTCCAGGTCAGGCATTTTAATATCAAGCAGTAGTAAGTCTGGCCGAAGCTCCTTCGTTTTTTCCAGGGCATCATTGCCGTTAGCCGCCGTGCCAACAACGCGATAGCCTAAAGCGGATACCATTTGTGATAACCCCATGCGGATTACCGCTTCGTCATCAGCAATAACAACCCGAGACATATGAGTTCTTTCTGCTCCTTCGATATAACCCCAAGTTTAGCACAAACCTTGGTATTTTGGAATTTTGGTGATAGTAGTTTCGCTGGTGAATAAAGTCAAACAGGAGATGGCGAGCTAGAAAAATTCAGTAACTGAGCAATCGCCTGTTCAACGTCGACCGGTAGGAACGGTTTTGCCAGCCAGGGTAAGCCGGACTGCTCCAAGAAAACCCGCGTGTCTGGATCGACTATGTTGCCCGTCATAAAGATAAAGCGGTCGACCAGGTAGGGGTGTGTTTCGATGACCCGTTTGTAAAGCTCCGGACCAAGGACATCTGGCATTACCACATCGCACATCACCAGGTCGCAGTGACTTTGGCAAAGTTGCTCGATGGCCCTTGCCCCATTACCGGCGGTCAAGATTTGGTGACCAAGGCGGACTAGTACCCGCTCCAGTAGTCCAAGCAAAGATGGCTCATCATCGATCACGAGGACACGCAATTGACTCGGTTGAACCGCGGGGGGGGGTTCAAGAAGTACAGGGTGCCTGATTAGGGGGGGATCCTCAACGGGCACAACTGGCAGTTCAACACAGAACGCGGCCCCAACAGGACGATGATCCTCGGTTTTGATCCGGCCTTTGTGTTCGCTAATAATGCCGAAGCAGATGGACAAGCCTAAGCCGGTGCCCTGACCAACCGGTTTAGTGCTAAAGAATGGATCGAAAATGCGATCGGCGATTTTGGGCGGGATGCCGGGACCATTATCAGCGAAGGTAAGAGAAATTATTTCGTCCTGATAGTGGGAGGTAATTGATAAGCCGCGGGGGCCCTCTACGGCCATCAACGATTGGATAGCATTGGTGATCAGATTGACAAAGACCAGTTCAAGCTGGTGCGGATCGGCCATTGTCAGCGGCAGACCAAAGTCGAGCGACGTAGTCACCTGAATCTGATGGCTTTGTAGATCGGACTTGGTCAGGCGCAGGCTACTATTGATGACTTCATTAAGATCGACCGGCCGGGTTTCTAGCTCAATCTTGCGAGCAAAGGTCAACAAATCTTTGACAATAATGCGGGCGCGATCGGCTTGGCGGAAGATAATCTCTAGATCCTCTTTGTGGCGGGGGTGGAGATCATCTTCCTGCAAGAGATCCGAATAGCCAATAATCGATGTCAGTGGATTGTTGAGTTCATGGGCCACGCCCGCGACCAACTTGCCAATCGTAGACAACTTTTCCGTTTGGCGAAGCTGCTGTTCCAGTTCCAGACGCTGGGTAATGTCCCGAGCGATACACTGTACGGCAACCGGTCGCCGGCCAATACGCTGAACTCGGAGGGTAACCTCCAAGACGGTCTCTCGCCCATCTTTGCCTTGGACAGTGATCTCAAATGTGGCAGGCGCCTTGGCCGGCCCCAACCGAGTTTTGAGCAGCCGGTAGAGTTTCGACCGCTGCTCGACGGTGACAAACTCGGAAAAGTGAGTGCCGATGATCTCCTCGAGGCGATAGCCGGTTGTGCGGGGGACGACTTTGTTAGCGCTGCTGATCCGGAAATTGCTATCCAGGGTAAGGATCAAGTCGTTGGCATTATCAAATAAATCACGATACTTGGCCTCGGCGGTCCGGATTTCTTCAAAAAGGCGGGCGTTCTGAATAGCGATGGAGGCCTGGCTGGCAAACAGCAGAAGAGTCTGCTCATCTTCTTCGGTGAAAGCGTTCGCTTTGCTCAAACTGTCGACATTGAGTGAGCCCAGGGCTGTGTCGCCGATGCGTAGCATAGAGCGTAAGGTCGCTTTAATTTCACTCAGCCGGCCAACCTGGGCATATTTGTCGAACTCGTCGGGAATAACCTTTTGACCAAGCTCCACTACAGCCTGATGAGACAAGCGTTGAACTTTGTTAGGACCGGGGAGGTGCTGCAAAAAGTTTTCGCGTGAGAAGCTGATAGATTTAAGCTGGTCAAGATCAAAACCGACCGCCGCTCCAAAGACAAAGATCTCTCCTGAAGGGATGACCAAGCTTCCGGCGTCGGCGTTGGGAATGACTTCTATGGCGCGCTCGATAATACGCTGAAATAGAGTAGCGGGTTCACGTTCGGCAATGAGATCGCCGAAAATGTCCATCAGGGCTTGCTGCTGGCGGACCAATTGGTGCTCTTTTTCAAAGAGCTGGGCATTTTCCAGGGCGACGGCCAGTTCAGCGGCAATGGCGATGAAAAGCCTCAGGTCTTCCTGACTAAAGGCGCTGAGCTGAGAGCTTTCGGCATTAAGCACCGCCGCAACTTTTCCATTGAGCACCACAGGCACGCACAACTCCGATTGCGTCTCGGACGAAAGTTCATAGTAAGGGCTAAACTGCCGGACATCGGGAATCAAGAGCGACTTGCCATGTTGGATGACCCAGCCAATGGCACTGCGATCAAGCGGAATAGGTAAACTACCGTTGCTAAATTCAAAGCCGATGGTCGCCGGATGGGGGACAACAGCTTCGCCATTTTCCGGCGGGAGAAAAAAACCCAGGCGTTCAACCCCGAGGGTTCGATGAAGTGCTTCAATGGTGCCGCTTAAGACCTTATCAAAATCCAGGGTGGAGGCTGCCGCCACCATAACCTCTTGCAGCACTTTCGCTTCGGCTAACAAGCGGGCATTTTCAATGGCCAGCGCGGCATGATCGGCGATCACGCTCAGTAGCTTCACGCCAGCTTCATTTAAGAAACGTTGGTGCAAGTTCATCAACTCGATACAGCCGATGATATGACCTTGCGCTTTCATGGGGACGCACAGAATCGACTCGGTAAAAAAGCCGGAGGAGCGGTCGATCTCCCGGAAAAAGCGGCGATCGTACCGGACATCCGGAACCAGGGCAGGGGTGTTCTGCTCCACAACCCAGCCGATGACACCGGTGCCGACCGGTAGGCTCAGACCGCGCACATAGTCGGCGCCGGCTCCCACCGCGGCCCGAATAATAATGTTTTCCCCGGGTTCATCAAGCAAAGCTACGGATCCAGCCTCCGCCTCAAAAATCTCGTTGGTACTGGTAATAACTTTGCTCAAAATTTCCTGCATGTCCATAAATGGCCCAGACCTCCCAAAGCCAAAGCCGGCTGGATAGCGATGAAGTGCGAAGGACTCACGGTGGAAAAACTGAATTTTATTGTAACAGATGGGGGATATTAAATCAATTGCGTTCAAATGCAGCCCGATTTTGAGGGCTATCGGCTTAGGCGGTACACCTCTAAATAATTCTTGACCATGCGGATAGGGACCTTACTTGAGGCTGTAATCTCTTCAACGGTCTTATTTTGATCGTAGAGCTGAGCGATGTGGGCAAATTTGTCAATGTAACTCTGAACCACCCCCGTCGATTGGTGTAACCAACGGGCGATCTCATCCTTGTTTTCGTGGTTGATCCAGCGGGCAATCGCTTGATCGCGGCAACCCCAGCCCGGCAGCCCGCCTTGAAGCCTTTCCCAGGTGTAGATGGCGTGGCCTTCCGCCTCAAGCGCTTCCAAGTCCCGCCGGATAAGGCGTTTATCCACGCCCAGGAGATGGGCCAGATCCGCCTCGGCCAGAACACCGTCCTGATCCAAGGCCTCTTCCATCAGACGCAAGATTCGTCCCCGGCGCAAGCCGACGCTCCGCTCTCGCTTCTGGACCTCACGATCCGCCTCAACTTGGTAAACAGTGACAACCACCTCAACCTTAGTCGTCTGCTCCGCCAGACCGGCTCCGACCCGCTCGACTTCAAGGCGAATCTGGCCCGAGTCTACTTTAGCAGAGGTTGGCTTGAGCAACATCTTCTGGGCGGCCTTGAGGATTTGTCGCGAAAAGAAAGGGGATAGATTGAAATCCTCTTCCAGGGCCTCTAGAAAAGCGGTATGAGGAGAGGCTTGCTCGCTGAGAGCCGGGGCTACAAACTTGGACCCCGGCGGTGAGGGGGCGCTTTTCTCGGCTGACAACTTGACTTGCATCGAGTCACTCTTGCCTTCCTGGCCGAGCCGCAACCGCATGCCGTCTTCAGCGATCATCAAATCGCCTTGATACCGGCCCGCGAACCTCTGACGGATTTTTTCCGGCGTTTCATCGTACTTTCGACTGATATGGCTAATTAACAGGTGGGGGACCTTGGCTGCTGCTGCAAAATCTGCGACCTCTTCCGGTTGCACATGAGTGAGCTCATGAATCAGCAGGTCGCAGCGGTCGGCATACGGCGCTAACTCCTGGGGCGAGGCGAGATCACCGCTGTAAACCACCCGCCAGCCGGGTCCGTCCAGCACCATACCACAGGAAACGGCCCGGCTGCCAAACAAGGTCTTGTACTTAAGATTATCCAGGTGCTTGGTTTCAAAAAAATGAACCTGTAACAATCCTTCTTTAATGGGCTGGTCAGGTTTGACGCTATGAACCTGAAGTTTGTAATTCAAGTTTTCAAACGTGAGAAAGGAGTCGATCAGTAAGCGCTTAACTTTGCCCCGGGTGCCTTTGGGTCCGTAGATGGTTAGGGGGCTGGAACGGCGCAGCGAATGATTGTGGGTTAATAACAAGCCCAAGTTAGCCACGTGATCCATATGCCAGTGACTAACAAAGACCGAACGCACCTCCAACGGATCTAGGCCATGTTCGTACAGCAATGAACTGACCGGCGCGCCGCAATCGACCAGAAACAAGCCACTCGCCACCTTGAGGGCATAAGCCGAGGGGAAGCGCCGGCGTGTAGGTTCACCGGATGACGAACCAAGAACAACCAGTTCATCGGGCATAGCAGCTCATCCTTTACCGCTAAGATCTTTTATTGACAGGCAGCGACGTTGACTTCGTGTTCTTCGAAAGTTTCAGCAAAAATGTGAGCCCCTTCACCGCCGCAGCCCATAAAAAAGAGAAAGTTGGTTGGTTCGGGCAGCAAGGTGGCGTTGATGGAGGCGGCCCCTGGATTGGCAATTGGTCCCGGCGGGAGACCGGGGTTGAGGTAAGTGTTGTAAGGAGAATTGACCTGGCTGTATTCTTCCAACGTAACCGGGGTTTTCCACCACTGGCCCGTGTCGGTTTGGTAACCCATCGCGTACTGGACGGTCGGGTCGGCTTGAAGATACATGCCGGCGTTAATGCGATTAAGGTACACACTGGCGATCGTTGGTCGTTCGGCCGGCACCACCGCTTCGCGTTCGACAATCGAAGCCACCGTCATAATTTCGAAAAATGAGCGACCCTGAGCAGCGGCCAGTTGAAGCGGGTCACCCTGTATTTTGCTGGCCATATTGTCGAGCATCCGGGCAACCAGATCTTCCGGCCGGGTATTGTTGGCGGGTAGGCGATAGGTATCGGGGAAAAGATAACCTTCGTAGGAGGTGCCGGGCGGCCGGTCGGCCAGGAGGGGGTGTTCAACCGCTACACCCTGCCGCACCGTGGCGAGAAAGAGTTCGCCATCCATAATGCCCGACTTCTGCAACAGTTCGGCGATCTCCTCGGCCCGCAGACCTTCCGGGATTGTAATCGATACTTCTTCAAAGTCGGCTTTTTGCAGAGTCTGGGCAATTTCGCGCATATTCATATTGCGGCGGAGCGTATAATCGCCCGCTTCCAGCGAACTATCCAGGCCGTTGTAGCGCAAGAACAGGCGGAAGAGATCCGCATCGGTGATCAACTGCTGCTCCAGTAGCTTCTGAGAGACTGAGATAGCCGTCTCCCCGACGTCCACCGTAAACGGCACCGGCGAAGGGTCACCGGCGACCGGGCTGTTAATGGTCTCGGACTGGCTTTGCAGGTAGATCCCCAGCAAGAACTCCTCGATATTTTCCGGCGACTTTAGCCCTTCAGTTTCGCCGACCGAGATGGAGGCTGCCGCCGCATCACTTTGCGTGGAAAAGGCCCAATAGCCGGCCCCTAAAATGACCACAATGGCGCCAATCGCCACCACAAACAGGATGAATCGAAAAATTGCTCTAACAATAACCATCTTGCCTAATTTATACCCTCATTAACCATCAGATTCAAATCCGGTTTCCAGCACTCGCAGGCCTCGCGAACCTGACCGTCTTTGATCGCGGTGCCATGATAGGGCGTTAGCGTGGGTTGAAAGACCCAGCCCGAAAGGTTGAGCGGAACCGGACCACCGGCGTCCATCCACTCCCCGTTATAGCGCCGGGCCAAGTGCAGATGGCTGGAACTGGACAAGCCTCCTTCGCACGAGGCGTAGCCGATAACATCGCCTTGTTGAACTCGCTCCCCCACGGAGATCGGTTCCTCGGCGTCGGCGATGGCGTGCAGGTAGAGCAGGGTCCAACCGGTTTGAATGTTGCCGTCGCCGTCCAGGTCGAGATAGATTTCACCGGTCCGGGCCACGACGATCACGCCATCCGCGGCAGCGGTTATGGGCTCGGCCGAGTAAAAGCAACTGCCCAGCACGTCGGGGGGGCCAAAATCGACCGCGGCCCAGGCGCTACCGTCGATATAGCCGGAGTGGGGACCGCTGGTAAAATAGAAGCCCTTGCCCTGGCCCCATGGTAAACTGAGCGGAGGCTGAGTCAGATCAAAAGGAACCACCGGCTGTTTGAGGGCGTATTTGGCCGGGTCGCCAAACAGCTTGCGGTAGGTAGCCATCAAGCCGTCGGGGCCCAACTCTTCCAGCCAGGTATCCCCGTCAGAGTGAACGGCCAGCAAGTTCTGAATGCCAACCGTCCCGGCATTAAGTCCCTGAGGCGTTACCGCCCGACTGTAATCGGCCAGCTCAAAAACCCAGAAGCCATCCCGTTTGTAGCCATAGTAGCCGGCATTGATCCGGTTAGCCGTGAAGGCCAGACCATGGTACAGGCTGTTGGCATAGATATTTCTGGGTCCCAGCGGCATTGAAATTTTCTCTTCGCTCAGGGTCGGGTTAGTCACCCAGCCACCATAGTGTTCCAGCAGGGCCAGCAGCAGACGCGGTCCCACGCCAAACCGCTCGGCTATCAGTTCGATGATCTCCGGACCGGTCCGAGCGTATCCATCGACATACTCGACATAATCAACCAGGTACCCTCCCTTTTTTTTAGCGAACTTGGCAGTGTCAAAATCCACGTAAGCCGGGCTGTAGATTACTTCACTGTCGGGCAAAATAAAGTCACTGGGACCGGGATCATCAGTGGCGAGGGGAATCCGAAGGACTTGATCGATCTGAATGAAGGCGTCCGGTCCGCTTAACCCGTTAAGGCGGACCAGGGTTTCAATTTCGGTTTCATATAACTCGGCGATATAGGTCAGGGACTCGCCGACAGCGACGGTGTGGTAAGCGTAAGGTTCCATCGCCGGGGTGGGAATGGGCATGGCCGGTACGGCTGTGGCGATGGGCTCAGGGGCAACGGGTCGTTGGGGGTTTAAACTGCCGGCCCCTTCATCGCCGGCTTGGTCGCTACCGACCGGGTGGTTTGAGGCAGCTTCATCGTCGAGCGACGGTAGGGGAATACCGCCGGTAAGTTGGGCTTGTCCGCCACAGCTTACCGCGAAAAGCAGACCCCACGTTAGACAAACCGCCAGGGTGACCCGGCGAAAAAATGTCATCATATGGTCAATCCGATTGGCTCAATATTGTTGACGCCGGACACAGTGAGGTGGCGAAAAAGCCAAGGGCGCTTTGGATAGGGCTTGGCGCAGTATAACACGGAGAGCCAAGAGCGCCAAATGTTCTGATTTTTGCCACTCCTTCGGCCTCAACCCGCCGCTACCGGCCCACCCAACGAAGTTGCACTTGCACGCCCTCTGCTGTGGTCTCTAGGCCGACTAGGGTAAAGTCTGGGGGAACTTGTCGTTTCAGTTCCTCGCCGATAATGGTGGTGGCCTGGCGAGCGTCGGCCGGCAGCCAATCGGCCGGCAAGTTGAGCCAGCCCAGGCGCACCCATTCCATCTCGCTGGCCACGTCCGGACCCTGCATCTCTAAACCCACTCCGACGTGAACCAGCGGTTCCCAGCCGCGCCAGGGCACGCGGCCCGCAACGATCATCAGCCCATCCGGCTCAAAATCAATCACGATTTCATTTTGCATCTCCTCGGACGCCAGCCGGCTCAAGGTCTGCTCCGAGAGAAAGACGGTTACATCCGGAGCCACGGCCGGCGCCGGCGGTACGAGCAAAACCGAACGCGGCTGGTTGAAGATCAGAATCAAAGCAACGATGATCAGTCCGACCACCCCGCCGGCGGCCAACCCGAGGCAGCCCCAGCGATTCAATTTATCCCTCCGGGAAACTCGCGCAGTTCAAGGCGCAACTCCGTCTCGGTGGTCTCGAGACCGGTGATAACAACCGGCGCGCCCACCTGTTGGGAGACTGCTTCAACCGCCTGACTTAAATCCTGGTTTACGGCCGAAATATCCGGATTTAATAGCCCTTGCATCTCCGGAGGGAGATCCACGCCTGTTACTTGGGTATCGAGCAAGCGCACTTCCAAAGTTTGTCCGGCTGCTTGCAGCTCGAACAAGCCGACGATTTCAACCGGCAAGGCCAATAGTGGCAGCGTGGTGCGCGTGGTAACCCGAAGTTGGTTGTTGGGCAACAGATTGACTTGGGCTGTGCCACCGTCGGCCGGGGACTCGATGAAGCGATTGAGAAAATCTTCGGTGATTGTAATCCGGATGTTGGCCTGATTGGGTAAAGCGGGAGCCAGAACCGGCAGCGGGGCGGTTAAGGCGCTAAGGAATGAAACGAGCGCCAATAAAATCGCTCCACCCAGCAGGCCGGTAATTAAGCCACCCAAACAACCCAATAGCCCACAGCCGAGGCGCCCCCGGTCTGGTGAGGCTACAGCATCCGCATAACGATTGGAGCTTCGTGCCATAGCTCCTCGAGGTTATAGTAAGCTCTTTTTTCGGGGGAAAAAACATGAACGACAACTGAGCCAAAATCGATGAGCATCCAACCGGACTCGGGCGTGCCTTCAACTCGGGCAGGCTGGCTTCCCGCCTTTTTTAGCTCTTCTAACAACTCGTCGACGATGGCGTTGATCTGCCGCGTGGATGAGCCATCACACATAATATAGTAGTCGGCTAATAAAGTAACCTTATTCATATCTAACATCAAGACGTTAGCCGCTTTTTTATTATCCATTATATCCACAATAGCGTGGGCTAATTCGTTGGCCTGCAGATTGACCTCCTTGCGCCGTAAATGTAACAGGGCCACGTTCGAAACGTGGTTCGAATCTTAGCACAGCTTGGCCTGCTCGCCAAAAGTTCAGCCGGCCTTTGGATAAATATTAGTAATCTGGTATCATGCGCCCCGCTTTCAGTCACCAGTCATCAAGAAAAAAAGAAAAGTCTCTTGCCTGGCTCCGGACCACGAATTACAGTTTGTTAAGGCGGGTTACCAGACCAGGGAGGAAGATCTGTTGAAGAAAGTTATCGTTACTGTAGTAATCTATTTGCTGGCCTTTGCGACGCCTACTACGGTGTGGGCTCAGGACGGCCTTTTCCAGCCGGTTGAATTTGCCCCGCTTCTGCCAGCGGCGCTGGTGCTGCTCTTGCCGGTCGGATTGTTGCTGCTGATCAGCAGCGCAATGCCGGACGAGCATGCTCCCGCGACAGCGGTCAATCTGTTGGTGGCTTGGGGACTAGCGGCGCTCGCCTATTTTGCCGTGGGCTTTGCCTTTCACTTTGGCGGGGTGGCTCAAGTTAGCCCTCGGCCGGATCTGAGTGGCCTGTACTGGGAATGGTACCCGCTCGATCAGTCGGTTCAGGTCGAAGTAGCGCGCCTGTGGGGTGTAATTGCCTTGCGGGGCTGGTTCTTGGCCGGCGAGGCGGCCACGCCTGGGGCCATGCAGCTCTTTTTGACCCACCTGTCACTGGTTGGGGCGGCGGCCATGATCCCGGCCAGCGTACTTCTGGCCAGGCAACGGACCGCCCCGGCTCTTTGGACCGGCTTGTTGACCGGGGCGATGATCTACCCGCTGGCCGGCAATTGGTTATGGGGCGGCGGCTGGCTATCGCAACTGGGAGCCAGCCTGGAGATGGGCCATGGTCTGGTGGATTTTGGGGGAGCGAGCGTGGTCTTTTTACTGGGCAGCGCGCTGGCGTTAGTCGGCCTGATGTTATTTAAACCCGTTTCTTCTCCTGAAGAGATGGAACTTAGCGGTCGATCAGGCGGTAGTCAGTTTAATCTAGCCAGCGGGCTCGAGGCTGATTTTTTGAAAACCACCCCGTTGCCGCCAGCTTATCTCCCGCTGCTGAGCCTGCTCGGCGGAGGGCTGATGGTGCTCGGATGGTTTGGTCTAACCAGCGCGGTGCACGCACCGACCGCGGTCAACATCGCCCCCACGCAAGCCGCCGTTAATGGCTTGCTGGCTGCCCTGGCCGGGGCGCTGGCCGCGGCCGGTTACAGTGCCTTCACCACGCGGGTTTTAGATCCTTTAATGGCTGCGCGTGGGCTGGTGGCCGGGTTGGTGGTGGCTATGGCCGCGGCACCCTTTGCGCCGGCCTGGATCTTTGTCGGGGCCGGCCTGGCTGTGGGGCTGCTGACGCCGCTGCTGATCTACTTTTTTGATCAACGTTTCAACCTGGCCGACTCGCTTGGTACCTTGACCACTTATGGCGTTAGCGCCATCTTGAGCCTGTTGGTGGTAGCCCTCTTTGCCGATGGTCAAGCCGGGCAAGGTTGGAATAACCTCGGTTTAAGTGAATATCGGGGCGTAGCCGGGCAAGGAGTTTCCGGACTGCTGGTATCTTCGGGACTGGCCAGTGATCTGGCCGGTCAACTGCAAGCCCAATTGTTGGGCGGCGGTGTGATTCTAGTGTGGGGCCTGCTGACCGGTTTTGTGCTGTATCAGACTCTGCTGGCCGTGTCTGATTCCAGGGCTCGCTCCGAGGCAAAGCTTAACGCTCAGGCCGCAGATTACGACGATTTCGTTGATTTTACAGAGGAGGAGCCCGTTGCCGTCATTGAGTTGGGTGACCCATCCGATGAAGGTTCGGGTTCAGCTCGACATTTTGGTATACCTCATTCTTCATAACGGGTAGAAATGATTTCAGGATTTGACTCACTATACAAGGTTCGCATAGCTACGGTTAACGGCCAACAATTGATCGTTATCGGCGGTCAGGATTGGGATTTTGTCACGGATTGGCTTGAGACTTTGGAAGGGCTCGAAGTCAAACGAATGGCTCTGGCTCAGATCGAAAAGCGATTTAAAGATCAGCCGCGGTCAGAGGTCCCACTGGACAAGTAGTTGACGGTCTTTAGGGCTCTTCATCAGTGGGGATCCCCTCTTCATCATTGGGACTGGCCGTGGTAATTAAGATGAAAAAAATCGAGGCCGGAATGATGATGAGAAAAAAGACCCCCAAGCCTTCCATATTTTCCATATTAAGAACCTCGGTTCATCTGCATTTAAGCTCAAGCCGCTACCCTAAAGAATGTTAAATCCCCTCAAACTTCCGAGTGAAGGTCGTGCTATTGGGCGCGTATAAAGCATAGCGACATAAAGTAAATAGCGAGAGAAGAGAACTTAAATGCAGAAATTAATGAGCCTCATCGGCTTGACCAAAAGGAAAGCTAAAGCGGCAAATAAAAAAGACGAAGGGCCACCCCCTGGCCCTCCTACCCAACTTGAACCTTTTCGCCCGATGACCAATGAGCCCACCCGTCCGCTTTATCGAATTGGCGATCGCAAACCGTCCGAAATATATAAGGTTATTGACCTTTCGGGTTGAAGGCCCTAAAAATCGGGCGCCTCACGATCGCCAAGGTTGCTCCGTTTGGTTCTTTGGCTTGGCTCCCTAAAGCCGCTCGCACTTTCTAGCTGGGGATACTATCTCCCGCAGCAATAATTTCATAACTATTGGTGATGGTTACACCGTGCTTAAGCGTGTTAAGGACTGAGCAGTACTTTTCCTCAGAGAGCTGGATAGCTCGTTCGACCCTTTTAGGGTTTAGTTTCCCCTTGAAAATATAGGTGAGATGAATCTGGCTAAAGGCATAGGGTGGCTCTGAAGCCTGGTCACCGCTGCAAATGACCTCTAGATCTTCCAAGGGTTCCCGCTGCTTGGTTAAAATAGTAACCACATCATAAGCCGAACAGGACGCGGCTGCTAACAGCAACAAATCCGACGGCTTTAAACCTTTCCACTGCGGCTCTCGCTCGGGCCAGCTCCCGATAGGGACAAGATGTCCCCGGGAGTCAGCCCCGGTCATCAGCATTGAGTCGATCCACTTGACAGAAACAGTTCCCATTTTGAATCTCCTTGTTGGTTATTTGGGTGGCATCAAATGCCGGAAGTTGCCCATTTTGGGCCAGGCCGACATTTGGAGCAAGTCCATAATCTGTTTTATGTGTCTGCAATCTTGGAAAACCCAGTCGTAGATAAAATCCACCACTTGTAGCTCGCCGACTTGGGGGTGGAAGCCCGAACGAGCCAATTGACCGGGTCGCAAATTAGCGATTAAGGTCGCGTGTTCATGGCGCATGACTTCGAGCTCGGCCAACAGCTCTAAGACGTCGCGCTCGTCGTGCTGGTCAGGCAGGGGTAGATGATCCTCCCAGCACTCGAGCTCTGGCAGTTCGTAAGCCAGCATGGCATGGATCGGCGCGGCATAAGCGTGCTGATCGCTTTCAATGAGGTGCCCAACGACTTCGTTGATTGAGCGGATATGGGGAGACGGTCGCCACAAAAGAATCGAGCTGTCCAACGGACTCAAGAGTCGACGTAAGGTTTGGGGTGTAGCTCTTAATAGGGCCACCACTTGGGTCAGGTTGAGACTGCTAATCTCTTTCATTGATACACGGTGATGAAGCTATCCAGAAGTGAGGGCGAGACCGGGAAGACTTAAGAATTTAGCTCCCTACTCCCTGGGATCGCCAAAATTTTGGCGGCAGCCTAACATAACTGATGTTTCTTAATAATTCGTTAGCCTGAGCCCAGATCTTAACGGTTTAGGCTCATAGTGACCACTTTGGTGGGCGTGATTTTACAGATGACTCGGGTTTCCTGGTTAGCCATTTCAGCCGGGGCTACTCCGCCATAATATTGATCTTGACCGGCGTATTTCTTGGCTAACTTATTGATATGAGCCAGCGCCCCCTCTTCGGTCATCTCGACCGTGCCCCGTATTTCCATATAGCGGTAGGGATTCTTAGGGTCTACTGCCAACACGGTAGCGAGTGGCCGGTTAAGTAGATTTTTTTCCTTTCGGCGTCCGCGGGCCGTATTGAGCAGGACATGCTGCCCGTCGTAATCGCACCAAACCACCGATAAATGCGGTTGCCCATCGGGCAAAATTGTGCCTACCGTGACAAAAACCGGCTCTAGCAGCAGATCTGTAAAAGCTTCAGGAATCTTAACAGCCATTTTACCTCCATAAGTAACTTCATAAGTAACTTGCTTCACTTATCTCATATTATACAGGCGCGAGTTAAATAAAAAAAGCCGCTGGCGGAGGTTCAATTTTTCGCCTGATTTCCGGTTCAACTATGGGCTTGCCAGGCGGTTACAATCTCCTGATTGATCGACCCCTCCCGCATAAACGTCAAACGGGTGGACTCATCCTGAATGAGATTAGCCGTCCGATCGACTTCCAGCCAGGCTTTTTGCAAGTAATGACGAGCGGTATCAACCTGCCCCAGCCCCGCGGCGATACGGCTGTGGGCGAAATAGATCTCGGACACGCTCACTTGCGGCGAGTCAAGATAGACGATTTTCTCCAGCCGCCCGATCGCTTGCTGCGAACTGCCAAAAGCTTCGGTTAGATGGCGCAGGTTGTAAAAGCCTAACCCACGCAGGTAGTAGCCAATGAGTTCATGTTCCAGATCACCGATCTCGGCGGCGGTATTGATGACGCGATTACTTAACCGGATCGAACTGGTCAGTCTCTGCTCACCGCCCAGACGTTGATAGTAGTGAGCCTGGGTTTCGTAGCTGCGCAGCATCAGCCGTAGATCCTGCCGGGCTTCGGCTTGTTTGACGGCCTGTTCAATTTGGTTCGCCGCCTCGTCCAACTGGTCCAGCGCGGTGAGAGTCAACGCCAGCGAGCATTGCAGGTAGATTTCGCCGCGAGGGTGTTTAGTGGTGCTAAAGATAGCCTGGGCTTGTTGATAGGATTTTAAGCTGCGCTCCAGTTCACCCAGGTGGTACCAGGCAATCCCGGTATGGTAGAGATCCCAGCCAATCTGGAGTGAGGCGCCAATTTCCTTGGCAATATTTCGGGCCCGGGTGAACTCTTTAAGCGCGGCCGTATAATCGTTGACCAGCATCGCTCGCCGGCCCATCCCCCATAGAGTCCAGGCCTCCTCATAAGTATTGTTGGTTTCCCGGCAGATTCTAAGGGCCTGGACAAAGTAAGTGTGGGCCCGTTCCGGCTCGCGCAGGGTGTCTGTAAACAGGTGGCCGACCAGGGCGGTCAGGCGGCCCTCATTGGCCCGGTCGTCCAAAGTTTGGGCCAGAGCCAGGGCCCGGGTGGCGTACTCCATACTGCGGGCATCCCGGCGAGTCCAGAGTACGCGCGCAACGCGCTCCAGGGCCGCTAACTGACCGGCTAGATGGTTATCCTGCTGAGCCATCTCCAGCGCTTGCCGTGCGGCCTGTTCTGCCTCATCGAGCCGACCCAGATGCCAGTAGTGCGTTGAGAGATGGGCCATCACTTCGACCCAACGAGCTTTGTCGGCGAGGGTATCGGCCAGTTGGAGCATGGCCTGTAAACTGGCAAACTCCCGGTCACGATCGCTGAGCCGGTCACACACGTTCCGCTGCTGGTTCAAGACCTCAAAGCGTTCAACCAAATTATCGCGTTCGGCTTCACCCGAGAGATCAGGGGCCAAGTCTTCCAGGATTTCGAGGGCCTGAGCAAAATAATCGACTGCCTCTTGGTTGGCATAGACCTGCGCAGCCCGTTGGCCCGCCTGGATCAGATACGGCACGGCCTGCTCGTCCAGAGCGGCATCAGTCAGATGTTGAGCCAAACTGGCGGCATTGATCTGAGGCCGGTTCTGAGCCAACTGCTGCATGGCTTCAGCAACCCGGCGATGCAGGCGACGACGGCGCAAGGGGCGCAGTTCTTCGTAAAGTGTTTCGCGGATCAGAGCGTGCTGAAACTGGTAGTAGACCACAATATCGGTCTCGGCCGTATTGGGGAGCGGCTGATCCACCACCTTGACCACCTCAATGAGTTCCACCCGGAGAGCCTCTTCAATCGTCCACTGGATGACGTCGTCGTCATAGGGACTGGCAGCGAGCAAAAGATCTAGCCCAAAACGCCGCCCAATGACCGCCGCCAGGCGCAGCGTATCGAGCGTTTGCGGCTTGATATGATCGAGCCGCTTACCCAACACCGCCTTGATACTACCCGGCACGTGCAGCAGCGAGGTATTGCGCTGCTCCCAGCGACCCTCTTTCAGTTGGATCTGGCCATCGACTACCAGGCTCTTGATTACTTCTTCCACAAATAGTGGGTTCCCTTCGGTGGCGTCGTAGATCGAGCGGATAAACTTGCGACTAACGCTGTTGCCCAGCAGCGCCTCCAGCATCTCCTTAACTGCAGGCTGAGGCAAGCGCCGCAAAGTAATCGTACTCACCGCACCGCTGGCGACACGAGCGTTGATAAAGCGGCTGACCGGGTGACTGTAGCTGAGCG
Source organism: uncultured Chloroflexota bacterium (assembly GCA_937864185.1). Taxonomy (GTDB): domain Bacteria; phylum Chloroflexota; class Anaerolineae; order 4572-78; family J111; genus JAGRBY01. The sequence continues at coordinate 20,857 of CALMIS010000208.1, read as the reverse complement.
CCACATCCCGATAGGCGCCGGTAATCAAAATTGAGGTGCTGGCCGCATGCTTAAGCAAAGTTTCAAGAATTTCCAGGCTGCCCAGGTCGGCAAAGTGAAGATCGTCCAGCAGGAGTAAGGTGGGGCGGGTCCGGCCGATAGTCAGGATAAAGTTTGTAATCTGCTCCAACATCCGGGCCCGTTCGGCGGCGGGCTCCAAGGGAGGATTGGGCTGGATCGATCCCAGTTTTTCGGTGAGTTGCGGGGCCAGCTTGACAATCTCGCCGGCGGTAAAGCCGGACATCTGGCTGCGCAGGATCTCGGCAGATTGTTCCCGCACATAGTTGCGCAGCAAAGTGGCGATGAGAGCGTAGGGGGCCCCGGCGTCCTGTTCGCGAGCTTCGCTGTAAAGGACATGGCCCTCGCGGAGACTGGCATAGACCCGCAGCTCTCGCAGCAGCCTGGTCTTGCCAATACCCGCCTCGCCCGAAACCAGCACCAGGGGTTTGGCGCCCGGCTCTCCCAAGGAGACATGATCCCACTGCTCTTTGAGTTGCTCTAATTCGTGAGCGCGGCCGATCATCTTGCCGCGTACAATCCGCTCCAGCAAGCTTTGGGCATCGGTGATGGTGCCGGCCCGGCGGACCGCCAGCGCGGTTTGGGTGGTAGTCTCCGGACGCGACTTCAGCCGTTTCAGGATCGGCGCGAGATCCCGCCGTGCCTCGTCGGCGGTGAGATAGCGGTGATCGGGGGTTTTAGCCAGCAGCTTAAGGATAAGATTTTGTAGATCGGTCGGCAACTCAGGGTTGTAGTGCTGGGGCGGGACGACCGGGGCGTGAATGTGCTGAGAGATGACCGTGAGGGGATCGTCGCCGGAAAAGGGCCGGCGTCCGGTGGTAAGCTCGTATAGAATGACGCCCACGGCGTAGAGATCAACCCGGTGATCCCCCGCTTCGCCCAGAGCCAACTCCGGGGCGAGATAGGCCGCGGTTCCCGCCACCAGGCCGTTTTGGGTCAAACGCGACTGCCCCTCGATCCGGGCCAGGCCGAAGTCCATCACTTTAACCTGTCTATCCGGCGTAATCATGACGTTCTCCGGTTTGAGATCGCGGTGAATGACCTGGTGTTGATGGGAGTAGCTGAGGGCGGTCAGGATGCCATCAATAATGGGTAAAGACTCGTCGAAGGGCATGAGATTGGGCGTGTGTTGATTATCCAACTCCCACAAATCAACGCCCGGCACGTATTCGATGACGAGATAAGGCTGGCCGTCCACCTCCTCATAATCATACAGGGTGATGATGTTAGGGTGGTTGAGGCGGGCCACGGAGCGGGCCTCGCTTTGGAAGCGAGCCAGCTTTTCCTCGGTCATCGTCCCTTGACCGGGAAGCAACAGCTTAATCGCTACCGTGCGATGAAGCTGCTCATCCTCAGCCTTATAGATCACGCCTGCCCCGCCCTCGCCTAATCGTTCTTGCAGCCGGTAGCGACGATTAAGCAGCATCCCACTAGAAATTGGCCGAGGTGAAACCTGGCGTCGTCCAAACATAACAGTTTTGTCCAGCTATCGTTTAAGTTTTTGCGCGCTTAATTTCTTTAAGCCTGTGGCGTAAGATGTGGTTTGGCCAGGGTGTCTAGATTATACCCGCGCTGGAAAGATGGTATCAAAATTTTCATCAAGTTGGCGCTTGCCAACATTTTGAGTTTTTTGGGCAGTTTGTCAATTCTCAGAAGTTGGTTTGAGTAAATAATATTTTTCTAATAAATTTTTTCTAAAATAAGGGTGACGATTAGTTTTGATAATTACGATTTTAAGTGGAGACAAACGATGGGTTGGTCATTTAAGATAGGTAGAGTTTTTGGCATAGATCTCAAAGTGCACCTGACCTTTTTGCTGATCCTGGTTTGGGGCGCACTTAACTACGGCGGGAGTGCCGGCTGGGGGTACGGTCTTTTAGTGACGCTGGCTCTCTTTACACTGGTTATCCTGCACGAGTTGGGTCACAGCCTGGCCGCTAAATGGTACGGTATTCCGGTTAAAGACATCATCCTGCTGCCGATTGGTGGGGTGGCCCGTTTGGAACGGATGCCGGATAAGCCGATTCAGGAACTGGTTGTGGCGATCGCCGGTCCGCTGGTCAACGTGGTGTTGGCGGTGATGCTTCTGCCGGTTGTGGTTGTGACCGGGGCAATGCAGCCGGGCGCCTTTACCATGACCAGGGCCATGGAGCCGGGGCTTTTCGGCTTGGCCACGTTCTTGCTGCTGGCGAACGTGTCCTTGGTCATTTTTAACATGATCCCGGCCTTTCCTCTCGATGGGGGGCGGGTGTTCAGAGCCGGATTGGCCTTGTTCACCGACTACGCGCGGGCCACCCGCTGGGCTGTGATTGTGGGGCGGTTGGCCGCGATTGGAATGGGCATTTTTGCCATCGTCACCGGCCAAATCTTCCTGGCTTTGATCGCTTTCTTCATCTTCATCGCCGGTGGCCAAGAGGGAGAAGCTGCCCAAGCGCGCAGCTTGCTCCGGCGGGTGCAAGCCTCCCAGGCGCTCAGTACAAACCACGTAGCCCTGGCGCCCACGGCGACCATTGGTCAGGTGGCTTCGATGATGTTGACGGCACCGCAGGGTAACTTTGCTGTGCTGGACCCGGCTGATGGCAAACTGCTGGGCGTGGCTACCAGCGGCAGTATCGCCGGCGCCATGCAGCGGGGCGAGTGGCACCGCCGCATTACGGAGGTGATGCACCACGCCGCCAGCATTCCGACGATCGCGCTGACCGCTACGCTGGATGAGGCCCAAGATAAACTGTCCGGGGCGTCCACTCAGGTCGTAGCCGTCTTTGATGGCTTGCATTTCAAAGGGCTGATTACAGCCAACGATATTTATCGTATTTTCCGTTTCCTAGCCCGCAGCGGCTACATCCCCCAACCGGCCCGAGCTTAATAACAAAGTAGGGCAGGCGACTGCCTGCCCTACTTTGTCCTCGTTAGCTGCCGAATGTTCTGACCAGTTCCCTCAGGGCAGCGGGACTGGTCCATTTCCCGCCGAATTAATAATTAGACAAATTATTGGCAAATATTTGACAAAATATAAACACGTTGTATAGTTATTGCCGTTAACTAATTTTTGTCCAAATGATTTAGTGCGTTTATAATTTGTAGAAATAAATATTTTAAGTGTTAAGTATTAGCCGGTGTAGGATTTAATTATGAGCAAGGAACTTCCTCGAGAAGAAAGAGTAGCCAGCATCGTCAGCAACTTTGTCGCTTTGATGTGGGTCGCTACGCGTCACTTCTCCCAGTGGGTCCAGCGGTACGGGCTTACTCATCCTCAGTTTATTACGCTAGTTTCGCTGGCCGCGCACCGGCACCCGTGCACCATGCGTGACTTAACCGAGGTCACTTTTCAAGACCCGCCCACCATGACCGGGGTGATCGACCGGTTAGTCAAAATGGGTCTGGTCGAGCGGACTCGCAGTGAAACTGACCGTCGGGTCGTTTTAGTTGAAGCAACACAAGCTGGCGTTGACCTCTGCTGTAAAATTAAGGAAGAAACCACCGAGGAAGATTTGCGAGCCTATGACATCCTGACGGATGAAGAGTTGACAGCTTTAGATCAATCCCTCAAATATATGCTGCGGTTGCATGTTGGGCGCTACACCTCACTCTCTGGCCCTGAGCTTGAGGCGGAAGTTGAACGCCTGCAACACTTTCGCCACAATCCCATTTATTACATGAAAACCGAGGACGAGATTCAGTTAGAACCTCGGAAACAGAAGGTTTAACAGCACTTTTCGAGTAGGTGCTTAAGAATTTAGTCATCATCCTCTCAATTTTCTATAAACCGGAGGTTATTTTACCGTGAACAAATATTCAGCCTTCCTGGGGGTACTTTTTCTGAGTCTAAGTATGGGCTTGTCAGCTTGTGGTAGTAGCCCCGGCGCCGAAGCCATGGCCGAAGGGACACCCACCCCCACTGTAGAAGCCAGCGTTCCCGTCGAAGTCGCTGCCGCCCAAACCGGGGATATCGATTTGGTTTTTAATTATACCGGTAGTCTCCAGCCTAAAGACGAGGTCAATATCGTCCCGGGCGCCGCCGGTCGGATCGAGCAGCTCCTTGTAGCAGCTGGTGATGAGGTCAAGAAGGGTGATCCCATTGCCATTATCGACAATGATACTTACCTGGCCCAAGTCAAGCAGGCTGAAGCCGGTCTAACTGCCGCCGAGTTGGAACTGGCCAAACTGCAGCAAGGCTCGCGTCCGGAGGAGATCATTGCCGCTCGGGCCGCCGTGGAGCTGGCCCGGGCCCAGTTGAATGATGTGGCGACCATTGATGACAACGAGCGAACCAATGCCGCCTCTGCCCTGGCCCGAGCCGAGGCGGAACTCCAGGCCGCTCAAGCCGAGTATGATAAGATAGCCTGGGCCGGAAACGTGGGCGAGCGGCAGGAAGCCATTCGCTTGCAGCAAGCCACCGTCACTTACGAAGATGCTTTGGCCAAGTACGAACGTGACACCAATCCCAGCGACTCCCAGTTAGCCCCCTTGATGCTCCAGTTGGCGCAGGCTGAATTGCAGTTGGCGCTTAGGCTTGCGCCGTACCGCGAGGTCGATCTTGCCCTGGCTCGAGTCGGCATTGAACGGGCCGAAGCGGCGCTGGAACTGGCCAAATTGCAACTGGATGAAACGGTGCTCGAAGCTCCGTACGATGGCATTATCGCCGAGACATTTGTGGCCGAAGGCAGCCAGGTTAGTATGCAAACGTCCGTGGCCGAAATCATCTCCAGCGAACTTGAAGCGGTCATCAATGTGCAAGAAAGCCGTATAAGCCAGGTAGAGCAGGGCCAGAGTGTGTCAATGCAAGTCACGGCCTACCCCGGTCAAGATTTCCCCGGGGTGGTGACCAGCGTTTCCCCCAAAGCGGATCCGCAGACTCGCACGTTTGAGATTAAAGTCACCCCCTCCAAAGGGGCCGATCTGCTGCGCAGCGGGATGTTTGCCGACGTCGCGATCCTGGCGCAAGAGAATGTCAATACGGTAATTGTGCCGCGCTCGGCCGTGCTCCAAGAGTCGGATCCGCCGTTGGTGTACGTGGTGACGGACGAAGGGCGGGTTGAAGCGCGAAACGTCAACACCGGCCTGTTCGATAGCCAACGGGTTGAGATTTTGTCCGGCTTGCGGGCCGGCGAGATCGTGGTGACGGCCGGCCAATCCAACTTGCTTGACGGCGCCAAAGTCGAGGTTGTCAACGAGATCAACCTGGACGAATAGGGCTTGAGGGTTTTGAATAAACCAAAGGTGAACAATTTATGGGTTTAACTAAGTTAGCACTCAACAGACCACTAACGATGCTGATGATCATTCTGGCGTTAGTGCTCATGGGCGTGCAGGGCTACAACCGACTCAAACTGGACCGCTTCCCGGCGGTCGACTTTCCGTTTGTCACCGTGGTCACCGTCTTTCCCGGGGCTTCCCCGGAAGACGTCGAAGATCTAGTGGTCAAACCGATTGAAGATGCGGTCTCGACCATTTCCGGCATTGATGAGCTGAACTCAACCTCGACCGAGGGGGTTGGCACGGTCATCATCGCCTTCAACGAAGGAGTGGACGGTAACCAGGCCGCCATTGATGTGGAACGCCAGGTGGCCTCGGTGCGCGGCGATCTGCCCGATGAGGTCGAAGACCCGACCGTGATCAAGGCGGACATCAACGCTGTTCCGGTTATCTTTATGGCCCTCAACGGTCCGCAAGATCAGGCGGCCTTGTTTGATCTGGCCGATAATGAACTCAGGACTCAGTTTCAGGCCATCCCCGGGGTGGCTTCGGTGAGTATTAGCGGGGGGCGTGACCGGGAAGTGCAGATCTCGGTCGATCCGGCCAAACTGGCCGCTTTTGGCGTTCCGCTGGGTGATGTCCAACGCAAGCTGTCCGAAAACAACATCACGTTTCCGGCCGGTTCATTGGATGAAGGCCGGCAGCGGATCTCGGTTCGTTCGGTTGGGGAGTTTACCGATCTGGACCAAATTCGCGACCTGGTCGTGCGTGAGCCGGAAAATGGCCTGGGCCGGGTTTACCTCAGCGATATCGCCGACGTGAAACTGGGTCTCTCTGATGCCGAAAGCTACATCCGCTATAATGGCCAAGAAGCGGTCAGTATCAGCGTCGTCAAGTCCAGCGATGCCAATACGGTAGAAGTAGTGGACCGGGTGATGGCCACTATTGAGGAGGTCAAAGAGATCCTGCCGCCCGGGGCTGACTTGACCGTTGTGCAGGACAATGCCTCGTTTGTGCGACAATCGGTCAGTGCCGTGCTCGAGGATCTGTTCTTGGCGATCATCATCACCGGGGTGGTAATTTTGGTCTTCCTCTACTCCATCCGCAGCACTTTGATTGTGATGTTTGCCATTCCAACCTCGATCATCAGTACCTTTTTGTTTATGTGGCTGCTGGGTTTCAGCCTTAACCAGTTGACCTTGCTGGCGCTTACCTTGGTTATTGGAATTTTGGTAGATGATGCTATCGTGGTTATCGAGAATATTGAGCGCCACATTGATATGGGCGAGTCCCCGCAGCAAGCGGCTCTGACCGGCCGCGCTGAAATCGGCCTGGCGGCGATCACGATTACCTTGACCGAGGTAGTCGTTTACCTGCCCGTCGCCTTTACGTCCGGCATTGTAGGCCAGTTTTTCTATTCCTATGGGATGACCATCGCCATCTCAGCCCTACTCTCCCTTTTTATTGCCTTTACTCTGACCCCAATGTTGGCGGGCCTCTGGCTCGAAGACAAGCACCAACCTAAGCCGGAGCCAAAAGGGATACGTAAGGCTCTCAATCTTCTCTTTAAACCGATTACCTGGCTGTGGGCTCAGTTTGTCAAGGGCTTTGAAAAAGCCTATAACGGGTTGGCCTCGCTTTATGCGGCGACCCTCCGCTTTTTCCTATGGAACTTTGCTACCCAACTGCTGGCCGTGGCGCTGGCGGTGGCTTCGTTGGCGGCCGGGGTCTACCTGGTGGTCGGCGGCTTTGTCAACACCGAGTTCTTGCCTCAGGAAGATGATGGTCAAATTCGCGTCGTCTTGGAGATGCCGGCCGGCACAAACCTCGCCACCACCGATCGGGTGGCCAGCCAAATCGAGAACATCATCATCAACAACGTGCCGGAAACCTCGGGTATCCTAACCGTGGTGGGGACCGGCGGTGGGGGCGGTTTTGGCGGGGCTAGCCGCGCGACAAATGCGGCCAATATCAACCTGGTCTTGGTCGATAAAGCCGACCGGCAGCGGACTACCAGTGAAGTGGTCGATGCTATGCGGTCGCTGTTCCGTAACTTGCCGGATGCCATTGTGTCGGTCAGCCTGAACTCCGGTGTCGGCGGTGGCGGCGAGAGTCCGATTCAGTTTCGCTTAGCCGGCCCCGATCCCGACAAACTGATCGAGCTGTCGGAAGAAGTTGAAGAAATTATGCTTAATACTCCGGGTACGGCCGACGTGACCAACACCGACGCGGCTCGTTCGCCGGAAAGCCGGCTGGTGGTTGACCGGCAGCAGGCGCTCGATTTGGATCTGGCCCCGGCTAGCGTGGCCACCACGCTGCGGACCTCGCTCAGCGGCAGTACGGTTGGTAAATTTGAGCCTTCGCCCGGCGCCACTGAAGTGGACATTGTCCTTCGCATGAACGAGCAGGCTCGTCAGGACGTGACCCAGTTACTGCAAGTCCCGGTTGACTATGTTCAAGGCCAGCCTATCCTTTTGGATCGGGTAGTTGACCTGGAGCGTGGCCTGGCCGCGGCTCGGATCACGCGTTCCGACCGGCAGCGCGTTCTGACGGTGGGCAGCGGCATTACCAGCGGACGGGGCACCGGTGACGTCACCAACGATATCGAGGCTGCGGTTCAAGAGCGGGTTGAGTTTCCGGCCGGCTACAGTTACCAGGTGGTGGGCACGTCCGAGGTGCAGCGCGAGTCTTTTGCCCAGCTTGGCCAATCGATTCTGTTGGCCATTCTGCTGGTCTACATGCTGCTGGTGGCCCTCTTCCAAAGTTGGCTGCAGCCGCTGGCCATTATGTTTTCGCTGCCGGTGGCCCTGGTCGGCGCTTTTGGCGGGCTGGCCTTAACCGGTAACACTTTGAACCTCAACTCAATCTTGGGTGTGATCGTCCTGGTGGGGGTTGTCACCAAAAACGCTATTCTACTGGTCGATTTCACCAACAATCTGCGGGAACAAGGTTATGAACGGAAAGAGGCGCTGGTCTCAGCCGGCCGGCTCCGGTTGCGAGCGGTCTTGATGACCACCTTAACCCTAGTCTTCGCCCTCATGCCGTTGCTGTTGGGGGCCGGGGCCGGTTCGGAGAGCCGGGCGCCGCTGGCGGCGGTGGTGGTTGGGGGAGTTATTACCTCCACGCTGTTGACCCTCATTCTCATCCCGGTCATTTACAACTTCTTCGATTGGGGGAGTGGCATGTTGGCCCAAATTCTGGGCACGGTCTGGGGCAGCTCTAAACCGGCTGATGAGCAGACCGAGCCGGAAGAGAGACCCGAGGGCGAGACGCCCGAGGAGCGCCAGCCGGAAGGCAAGCCGGAGAAAGATGACAAAGGGTCCAAGCGGCCGCAGACGCCGCGCCCTTCACCGCAGCCTGGTTCGGCGATGTCGTTTGGCTCACCCGAGTAGGAAATGGATCAATGAAAAAGTTTAGCTATGTACTCACTCTGTTAGCTTTGATTGTACTGACCGCCGGGTGTGCTTTGGGCGAAGAAGGCGAGATGCGGGCCGAGCGGCTCGATGTGGCCCAGTGGCCGACGCCCCAACCGCCCGTGCCAACCGCCACGGCGACGACTTTTCCGATGACCACGCTGGAACCGACGCCTACGCGAGAAAAAGTGCAACTGGCCACCCCCGAAGTCGAGGCTTCAGCTCCGGAGCTTACGCTCGAGGGTGCGGCGGCCTCCGAACTGCTTTCGGCCGTGCTGGAACAGTCGGGGACCAGCGGCTCCGAATTCGCGGCCCAAATCCGGGGCCTGAGCGGGGTCCCGGCCATTCCGCCGGGCCTGGCTCCGGTCGGGATCGGTTTGGTGATCCAAGATCAACTGACCGTTCGCCAGGGACCGGGCGAGTCCTACGGCGAGGTCAGTACGATCAAGCGCGGCGATCTCATGGGCATTCTGGGACGCAACGAAGACCGGAGCTGGGTTTACGTCATTACTATTCAACGCGTTTTGGGCTGGGTGCCGACCGGTGCGTTGCGAATCACGGCCGGCAATACCGACACGGAGCCGGTTCTGCCGCCCAACCCGATCGCCGCCTTTGCGGCCCAACTGGCGCCGGCTGCTTCGGAGGCAACCGGCGCGCCGGTGACCGGGGGTGAGATCCCGCGCTCGGGGCAAACCACACCGCTTGATCTCAACGGCTTGTCGCCCGTGGCGAAGGCCACGGTGAATCGGGAAGCGCTCAACGTCCGGGAGCGGCCGGGCGCCGACACTCAGATTGTCGGGACGCTAGCCCGCGATGCTGAGGTCAGTATCTTGGCCGTCAACCAGGCCGCCGATTGGGCCCTGGTTGAAACGACGGGGGGCGTGACCGGCTGGGTGGCCCTCTATCTGCTCAGCGTCGATGGGGATTTGAGCGGCGCGCCGGCCATCCCCACCACCCGCGAGAGCGTACCTGGCAGCGTCGCTTCAACCGGCGCTTCGACCACTCAGCCGGCGGTGCCGGTTAGCAACGTCTCACCCACCGAGCTTGTGCCGGTGAGTGAGGGCGACTCCGGGTCAGGTTTCTTGCTGTCGGGTCAGGTTTTTAGTCCGGTCGCCTCGGCCTTGGGCCGGGAGAAGATCGATATCCGGCGCGGTCCGGCCGACTCGTTTGGCGCGGTTGATGAAATGACCGTCGACTTGGCGGTGGAAATTCTGGCCCGCAATCCGGCCTCGGATTGGGCGGTGATCCGTACACCGCTGGGCAGCGTCGGTTGGGTGCCGGTCAGCAGCCTCAAGGAGATTGAAGGCTCGCTTAATAATGCTGCTCCCGTTCTAACCGCTTGGCTGGAAAGCAACGAAACGGATCTTTACAACGGTCCCGGCGTCTACCACGACAAGGTAGGCAAGTTGGCCATCAACGATGTCGTGGCGGTCTTGGGTGTTAATGCCGGGCGCAGTTGGCTCTCGATTGAGGCTCAAAATGGAGGGCGCGGCTGGGTGCCGTTGCGTCTGGTCCAGGTCTCAGGCTCTCTGGACGAGGTGCCGGCCTACGAATTCCCGGCTGTGGTCGAAGTTGCCTCAACCGGGCCGGCGCTGCCACCCCCGAGTGCCGCGAGCGCTACAACCGGTCAGCTTGTCTTCCAGACAGCCAGCGGCGGTGAAATCAAGCTGATCAATGCCGACGGAACCGGCTTGCGCACGCTCACCAACGGCATCGATCCGGTCCTGTCGCCGGATGGCAGCCGGGTAGCGTTTACCCGCTGGGTTGGCGATATTGGCGAACTGTGGGTGATCAACACCGATGGGAGTGGCGAACGCCAAATTTTGGGCGAAATGCGCAAAGCCAAAGGCCCGGACTGGTCGCCCGACGGTTCGCAAATTGTACTGAACTTTCAGCAGGGCGGTCGCACCGAGGAATCACGCATTTGCCGATCGTTAAGCGGTAATCCCACGCCGCCGCGCAACGCTTTTGATTTTGGCGTCAAAATCAACGGCGAAGGTAAACCCGAGTTGTGCTGGACCTTACCGGTCGATCTCAACTGGACGCTGCGAACGGTTAATGTCAACGACGGTTCGTTTAAGGATCTTTACGGTGGGCTGTATGCTTTTCGCCCGGCCTGGAATCCGGACCAGGCTTGGCAAGTCGTGTCCGATGCCGGCAACGGTTTGCTGGTCGTGGATATTAATCGGACTGAGTACCGGCAGCAGTTAACCGACGTTGTCGGTGACGGCTCGCCGGCCTTCTCGCCTGATGGCCGCTTTATCGCGGTGGCCACCCGGCTGCAGAACGCCCACGATATTTACCGCATGAACGTTGATGGCGGTAACCGGCTTCGCTTGACCGAAACGCCGTTGTGGGTCCCGGTCCAACCGGAGAACGACGGCAAACAGTGGCACAATGTCGCCCCCACCTGGTCGCCGGATGGCTCCCTCATCGCCTTCCTGACCGACCGCGAAGGCCAGTGGGAAGTTTGGGTGATGAACGCCGATGGCTCCAATCAGCGCCCGCTTTTCCCGGATGAAGTCAATGACCAGCTAAACATCAACTATGAGTTTGTGGATGAGCGAGTATTAAGCTGGCGCTAGTTTACCTCAGTTACCAAAAAGCCAATGCGAGCGGCATTGGCTTTTTTATTTTTAAGAGGATAAAGGGATGATCTTATGCGCGTGATTTCCGGCACGGCAAAAGGTAGAAAACTCAAACCCGTTCCCGGCGAGACCACCCGGCCCATCACCGACCGCACCAAAGAGGCGCTGTTTAGTATCTTGGGCGATTGGATTATCGAGGCCCGAGTACTCGATCTGTTTGGCGGTACCGGCGCGGTCGGCATCGAGGCCCTTAGCCGGGGCGCGGCGCACGTCACCTTCATCGATGCCAGCCGCGAGGCCACCCGTACCATCGGCGAAAATCTGCGGCTGACCAATCTAACCGCTGGGGCCTACGTTAAACGGGCTGATGCTTTCAAATTTCTCGAGTCCCCGCCGCCGGAGCCGTTTGATCTGATCTATGTGGCTCCGCCCCAGTACAAAGCCCTGTGGAGCAAAGTACTGCACCGCCTCGATGGCCGGCTTGATGACTGGCTATTGCCTGACGGAGCTGTCATCGTCCAGATCCACCCGGTTGAATATCAGCCCCTTGACCTGCAAAATCTGGTTTTGTACGATGAGCGAAAATACGGCAGCACCTTGCTCAACTTTTATGAGCGTGTTTCGGCAGGAGCGGTAGATAAATAACGTAACCCTGAGAAGTCTTGGTCGGTCTGGCGCGGGGTGGTACTTTTGGGCAAAAAAAGAGGTACTAAAGGGCAGCCATTTTGGTGACATTTGCATCTACCGCAGTGACCAGGCGATGTAGTATACTATGCATGTGAGGTTTGTTGAGAGTTCGAAGTGGCAGTGGACCAGGCGAGCCTTGCCCTACGATTTTCCGGATAATACTAAGGAGGGTTATGACCGACCAGATCTGTGACGCGCTATTGTCCAAGACCGACCAAGAAACGGTCCAACGGCTTTTTCAAAACATCGATTTGAGTATGGTGACTGAACAATCTCTCGGCGTGGCCGCTCAAGGCCTGCTGAATAAGCTCTGTCACTTAATTCCGTGCGATCAGGGCAGTCTGATTCTACTCGATTTTGAAACAGACGAAGTCCTTCAGATTGCGACGAAGGCCGGACTCGATACCCGCATCGATGTCGAGGCCCGTATTTCGTTGGCGGCATCCGAGTGTATGGCCGAGTGGCAAGACCAACCAGCTTACCTGGTCAAGGACTTGTTAACCTTAGCCAAGCCTTCATATTTAGACAAACTGTGGCAAGCCGAGGGCGCGCGTACCCTGCTAACGGTGCCCCTTAGACTCCAGAACGAACTCATCGGTGCCCTAAACTTGGGCCTAATGGCCTCGGCGACGTTCAGCCCGGCTCAACTTCAACTCGCTCGGGACACGGCAAGCCAAATGGCCGTGACCGTTGGCCAGGCCTGGTTGCTGTCACGAGCTCAGACCCGGGCCAGAGAACTGGCCAGCCTCAACCGGGCCGCCCAGGCCATCACCTCTAGTCTGGATTTGAACACGGTCTTAGAGCAGATTATGGCCGAAATCAACACAATTGTGGCGGCCGAGGGCTCGGCGGTGCTGTTTTACGACCCCGACCGTGATGATCTGGTCTTTGCGGCAGCAGCCAGTCCCGCCGCCGAGGTGATGACCGGTCGGCGAGTGCCGGTCGCGAGCAGTATTGCCGGCTGGTGCGCTCGAGAAAAACGACCGGCCATTGTGGAGAATGCTCAGCGCGATCCTCGCTTTTTTGACCGGATTGATCTGCTGACCGGCCTAACCACCCACTCCATCCTATGCGTGCCGCTCGTAATTAGAGATGACGTCATTGGCGTGATTGAAACGACCAACAAAATCAATGGCGCCTTTAATCAGCATGACCTTGAACTGCTGAAGACATTGGCCAGTTCAGCGGCGAGCGCGATTGAAAATGCCAGGTTGTTCGAGCAGGTCCAAGCCGGACGCGAGCAACTCCGCCACTTAACCCAACAAGTGGTGGAGGCTCAAGAGGAAGAACGGCGGCGCTTGTCGTACATCTTGCACGACGAGTCGGGTCAGGCCCTAATTGCCTTAAAGATGAAGTTGGAGTTGATGCAAATGTTTTTGCCGAGCGACGTGGAGGTTCTGCGCCAAAACCTGAGGGAAGTGATAGATTTAGCAGACACCACGATGGAACGGCTACGCACCCTGGCCAGAGACCTGCGCCCGCCGGCGCTCGATGCGGCCGGGCTCGACCCAACCCTGGCCGGCTTGTGTCGTGAATTTGCCGGTTGGAGCCAGTTAACGGTTGATTACAAAGGGGTGACGATAACCAATCTATCCGAACCGGCCAAAATATGCCTTTACCGCTTGTTGCAAGAAGCCTTAACCAATGTCGCCAAACATGCTCAAGCCCAGCGAGTCTGGGTGAAGTTAGCGACCAACCAGGAGCGAGTCAGTTTGAGCATTAAAGATGATGGTCAGGGTTTTGAGGAGCGGCTGGATTGGACCAATCCGCCTCATCCCAAAGGTATCGGACTGACGGGCATCCAGGAGCGGCTCGATTTATTGGGAGGGCAGCTAGAAATATTTTCCCAACTCGGTAAAGGAACTGCTCTAACCGCCCATATTCCGTTGGAGGGCCAATAAATGATACGCGTGATTCTGGCAGATGACCACCACCTGGTTAGGCAAGGGATTCGCTCGCTGCTTGAGAAGGTGAGCGATGTTGAGATCATCGCTGAAGCCGAAAATGGACAAGAGGCTCTGAATTTGACCAGAAATTTAACCCCTGATGTCTTGGTCATCGACATCAACATGCCCCGGCTGAACGGGATTCAAGCGGCTGAACAGATCCGGTCTCTGGGGCTGGCCTCCCAAATTGTCATTCTGTCGATGTATTCGGATGAGACCCTGGTCCGGCAGGCACTCCAGTCCGGGGTTAGAGGCTATATTTTGAAGCGCTCGGTCATGGAAGAGTTACTGCTGGCCGTGCGAGCGGCCTACCGGGGTGAGCTCTTCCTCTCGCCATCGGTGTCCGAGTTTGTCTTAAACGATTTTGTCGCCAACCGAGCCCGATCCAGCGGCCTGTCTGCTTTTGAGCAACTGTCATCCCGGGAGCGCGAGATTCTCAAGCTTATCGCCGAAGGGCACACCAACAAGTCGATTGCTGAAACGATGCACCTGAGTGCCAAAACAGTTGAAAAGCATCGAGCCAGCCTGATGACCAAGTTGGAGGTTGATAATTTAGCCAATCTTATCCGGGTGGCCATCAAGCATGGACTGATCTTCCTGGACGAGTAGGCTCGCTTATACCTCGCTTTTGGCTCTCTTGGTCTAGAGTAGGGGATCTTTTCTATGAAAAGGTAGGGTGACTCCCCCTGGGGAGTAGCGCGATTCTGTGGCATAATGACAACAAATGGCTTAGCCCCATGATCTAACCCTACATCCAACGGGTCCTGCTCTGGACTGAGGGAGTTTGTCTTATGCAATCCTTGCCATCCCTGCTACCCTACGACCAACAACTCATTCTTTCAAACACGATCTCTGCTGCTCAACATGCAGCCCGCCGCTGTGCCTACGCAGCAGCCATTAAGCACTACCGCCAGGCCAAGGCGCTCCTTTTAGATTTGTCTGATGCCCCGGCCGACCAGTTCTTCCAAATCGGTCTGGGCCTCGCCAGTGCGCTCAAATTTATTGGGGAGTTTGCCGAAGCTGATCAGGTCTTATCGGAGCTGCTACAAGGGGTGTGGGTTTCAAACCTGGCCCTAGACCCTCCGTCTCTCAGTGACGTTCTGGTGAAGAGTTTGGCTCAAATGGCCGATATTCGCCAACATGAAGGCGCTTTTGATCAAGCTTTAGCCTATTTGGAGGTCGGCCGGCAAGTGTTGGGCGAAGCCGGTGAGCAATCCCAGCCCCAGCTCTGCCTGCTGTTACTGGACCGAAAGGCCTGGGTTCGATTTCGGCAGGGTTACCTGGCCGAAGCTCTTTCCCTGGCGAATGCGGCTATTCAAAGCTCAAGGGTAATTCGGGCCGAGGACCCCGATGTGCTGGCCAGTCTTCATAATACCCTGGGTGGGATTATGTGGCAGCAAGGAAACTTAGCTGCCGCCATTACTCACGTTGAGGAGAGTCTTCAATTGTCTGGAAGCCTCAATGACTTGCGGGGGATGGCGGTCGCGAATGGTAACCTGGGCATCTTGTATTTTAATTCCGGTAACTGGGCTCAGGCCATTCACTATTACGAACAAGCTTATGCCGTCCAACAAGTCATCGGCAATTGGCAGGGCCAAGCCACCAGTCTCGATAACCTGGGCCTGCTGCATATGGCGATGGGCCAACACGAAACCGCCCAACAAGAACTTGAAGCGGGGTTGGCCATCCGGCGGAAGCTGGGCGATGCGTGGGGCACGGCTCAGTCTCAGATCAATCTCGCTCATCTGGCTGTCACTCGCTCTAACTTTAAAGATGCCAGCCAGTATATTGAGTCTGCGCTGTCTTTGGCGGACAGCACTGGTAGTTTCGAGAGCCAAATCGAAGCCCGGTGGACTCAGGCCCTGATTAGCCTGGAAAAAAATGACCTGCTGACGGCGATCGAGATTGCTGAGACAGCTCTTGAGCGGGCTCAAGCGGCCGGTCTCATGGAAAAGCACGCCGGCTGTTTGCGGGTCATGGGCGTGGTAAATACCCGGCTTGATCGTTACGATGAGGCCGAGCGGGCCTTGCTGAGTTCAGTGGATTTTTCCGAGAAGCAGAATGCTCCGTATCGGCGGGGACAGGCGCTGTTAACGTTGGGCCAAATGTATCAACTTCGCTCTCAACTTGACTCCTCAAGCAAGCGCCCATGGCGGACTCATGCTGTCTCCGCGTTTAGCCGGGCCGCCCAACTCTTCGAAAAATTGGGCGCCACTCATGACCTGAACCTGGCCCAGACGGCCTTGAATCATCTTCAAGGACCCTGACCATGCAACCAGACCTGCTTGAACGTCTCCTCAATATTAGCCAGCAAATGGCCGAGACTCGGGCGCTTACTCCGCTCCTCAATTACGTCATCGATGAAGCAATTGACCTGGTTGGGGCCGAGCGCGGTTACATTGTCTTATTGCAGCCGGATGAGACGCTGGATATCCGAGTCAAGCGGGGCCGGGGCGGTCAGGATTTGGTGGACACGGAAGAGCAGATCAGTCGGTCGGTCTTTGGTAAGGTGGTGGAGACCGGCCAACCCCTGATTCTAAGGGATGCCATTAATGACCCCCACTTTAGCATCGCCACGAGTGTCCTGAGTTTGCAGCTCCGGTCGATTATGTGTGCGCCGCTGATTTCGCGCAGCCAAGTTCTGGGAGCAATTTACGTTGAGAACCGGTCCATTAGTAACCGCTTCAAGGAGAACGATCTCTCGCCATTGATCTTGTTTGCTAATCACGCGGCGGTAATGATTGAAAACGCCGCGCTCAACGATGAGCTTGAGGCCCGTGTCGCCGCCCGGACCCGGGAGTTGGAGCAGCGCAACCAGGAATTAAGAGAGTTTGTTTACGTGGCCTCGCACGATTTGCAGGAGCCTCTGCGCAAAGTACAGGCCTTTAGCGACCGGCTAGGCGCCAGATATGCTGATGCCC
The DNA here is from genome assembly GCA_937864185.1 of uncultured Chloroflexota bacterium. Taxonomy (GTDB): domain Bacteria; phylum Chloroflexota; class Anaerolineae; order 4572-78; family J111; genus JAGRBY01. The sequence continues at coordinate 4,049 of CALMIS010000208.1, read as the reverse complement.
TTGACGAGCGAGGCCGCGACTACCTGGAGCGTATGCAAAATGCCGTGGGCCGGATGCAGACCCTTATTAACGACCTGCTCACCTATTCACGGGTCGCGAGTAAAAGTGAACCTTTCAGTCTAGTTGATCTTACCCAGGTGGCCCGAGAGGTGGTTCAGGATTTGGAAGTGCGGATCGAGCAGTTGCACGGACAGGTAGAAATTGCCGAGTTACCCTCGATTGCGGCTGAACCGACCCAGATGCGCCAACTGCTGCAAAACCTGATCGGCAATGCGCTAAAATTTCACCGGCCCGATACGCCGCCGCTGGTTCAGGTTCAGGCTAGGCTCACCGCCGGTCGAGGTAACGATCCTGTTGAAGGCGAAGCCAAATTGCCCTGGTGCCACTTGATCGTGTCCGACAACGGTATTGGCTTTGAAGAAAAATATGCAGATCGGATCTTTCAGATCTTTCAGCGCCTCAATGGCCGAGAGACTTACCCAGGCACCGGGGTTGGGTTGGCCATCTGTCGTAAAATCGTTGAGCGCCATCACGGTGACATCACTGTCCATAGCTGGCCCGGTCACGGTACGACCTTCACCATTTCGCTACCGGTCCGACACCCCGAATAAGTGAGGGTGGACGCGGCCTGAGCCTATCGAAGGCCACCGGTTTCGATAGACTCACCCCACGGCATCACAAACTGTCGAGAAAATACTCCGCATGCTTCCCCTAAGCCCAATAGAATAGCAGCCGGCTAAACCTGGGCCTCCCGAGACGGGGGCTTTTTTGGTTGAACAGTAGGGAACCTCCCCATAGTGCCCTTAGGGCAAATGACCGATAATCAAGAATAACCTCTTATCTCACTAACAAGTAAGGAGTTCACCCAATGCCACTTAAGCATTCCCTTCTCGTTGTTTTGCTAAGTCTCAGTGTAGGGCTCTACCACGCTTCCTCCACCTTTCCCTCCCCCCTACCCGGCCCCGAAGTATATGTTGAGCCAAACTTGTGGTCCGCCACCACCGAGACCCTGCCGGTCATTGTCACGGCCGGCGACTCGCCGACCGCCGCTGCCGCTGTGGAGCAGGTGGGCGGCCAGGTCACCAGCGACTTGTGGTTGATCGATGCCGTGGCGGCGACTCTGCCCAGTCACCGGCTAGCCGCCTTAACCGCTGCCTCGGGCGTTCACTCGATTGTCAGTAACAAACCTGTTGAAAGTGCCAGCGATCCGTTATGGGACGGCTGGGTGACGCCCTACCGCTATCCGGTGCCCTGGGACGGCAGCCCTGATGCCCAACCCCTGGCCGATGCCCTGTGGCAGTTGGCCAACCCTGTTATGCTGGATGTGGGGGCAGATATCACTCACCAGAGCGGCGTTACCGGCGATGGCGTGACCGTGGCGGTGGTGGATAGCGGGGTCTACTTTCCTCCCCTAATTCGTCTGATTTTTGGGTGGCATCTAAACCAAAAATTCCTCGGCCAGGCCGATTTTGTAGGCCAGGGTACCTGCTCCAACCTTCAAAGTCGGGTCCAATACCCGGGTTACTGCTTTTCAACAAATAAATCGAGTACCTACGACGGCTACGGCCACGGTTCACACATCGCCGGCATCATCTGGAACAATATCTATGACATTCAGACCGGCGAACGAGTGGGGATTGCTCCAGATGCCGACATTCTGTCGGTGCGGGTCCTCGATGCCAATGGCAGCGGTGCCTACGCCGACGTCATCGAAGGCATTCAATATGTGGTGGCCAACAAAGACACGCACAACGTGCGGGTGATGAACTTAAGCTTGAGCGCCCACGTTACCACGCCTTACTTTATGGACCCCATCAACCGGGCTGTGGAAGCAGCCTGGGCTAACGGCATTGTCGTCGTCGCCGCCGCCGGGAACCTGGGCAGCAAAGCCGAGACTATCACCGTGCCCGGTAACGACCCTTACGTGATTACCGTGGGCGCGGTCAGCAGCCCGCGCACCCCCGGCTACTGGGGCGACGACTCCCTGGCCGGGTGGTCCTCTACCGGCCCCACCTGGGACGGATTTGCCAAACCGGATGTCCTGGCTCCGGGTACTTATGTTACCTCTTTTATGTACAGAAATGAGAGTAACAATAGCCTATCGGATAAGTTGGTGCAGCAGCACCCCGATAATGCCGTGGCGACTACATTGTTCAGGATGAGCGGTACCAGCCAGGCTACGGCCGTGGCCTCTGGGGTGGTGGCCTTGATGCTGGAGGAAACTCCCAATTTAACCCCTGATCAAGTCAAGTACCGGCTGATGATTTCCTCCAGGCCCGCCTTGGCCAACGAACAGCCGGTTGACCTGGTCTACAATGTGTTACAGCAAGGCATGGGCCGCATCTGGGCGCCGGAAGCCGTTTTCGGCGATTTTCCGGCCGGTGGCGCGGCGAACCAGGGCATGGACATCAACGCCGACCTGACTCACGGCCTCGGCTGGGTTGATGCGAACGGCAACGGTTTGGTCGACACCAATGAGTTGGATCCAAACGAGATGGCCTATCACTATCGAGGCAACATTGGCCGCCAGGTCAGTGATGATGGTCGGGCTTACCTCTACTACTTGCTCACTGAGGCTAACTCGACTCAGACGAACAGTCCGGCTGAAGGCCAAACGTACAAAGTTTATGCCGAGCAGGATAGCTGGATTCTGCAGGGCAGTCCCGCCGAGAATCACGGTTCCGATGTAGAACTGCTCGTTCAAAACAAAGCTGGCGATGCCCGGCGGGCGCTATTCCGCTTTGGTCTGCCTTCAATCGCGGCCAATGAACGCGTGGTTTCAGCCAAGGCTTACTTTTATGTCACTCAGGCAAACAATAACCCGGTTAAGGTTCACCGGCTGACCAAAAGTTGGACCGAGGTGGGTATAACTTGGAGCGGTATCGCCTCCAACTACGACACCACCGCTGACGGGACATTTACGCCCGCGGCTGTCGGCCAATATGTGGCTGTTGATATGACTACCCTAGTCCAAGAGTGGATCAATGGCGTGGCCCCCAACTACGGCCTCACCCTAATCGGCGTGGCAAACGATCAAGAATCAAAGTATGCCGGCAACGGCTATGGGGGAATCAATCAAAAACCCTATTTAGAGATTCTGACGGCCCCAATCTTTGATCCTGGTAGGAGCGGTCGGGTTACTAATGGTCTGGTTGCCCTCTACGATTTTGAAGAAAGTAGTGGAAATACCGTCTATGATGTGTCCGGGATAGGCTCTCCATTGAACCTGACTATTGGCAATCCAGCGGTCGCCACCTGGGTCGCTGGCGGTCTGTCGATTAATAGCTCCACCATCGTCAAATCTGCCGGCCCAGCCACAAAAATAATCGAGAGTTGCCGGAACAGCCACGAAATTGCGATTGAAGCTTGGGTTAAACCTCTTAACACCAGTCAAAACGGCCCGGCCCGGATTGTAAGCCTGTCTCAGGACGGTTGGTCTCGCAACTTCACCTTAGGTCAGGAATATGATCATTTTGTCGGCCGTTTACGTACCACCAATACGGGGTACAACGGTCAGTATCCGCAGTTGTGGAGCCCCAGCAATTCTTTAACTACTCAGTTAACCCACGTTGTCTTTAGCCGTAGCGCCAACGGTGCGGAACAGATGTACGTGAACAACGTGGCAACCGCCAGCGGCACGCGCAGCGGAAACTTCTCCAACTGGGACAGTACCTTCAAACTGGCGCTCGCCAATGAGCTGACCAATGACCGTGCCTGGCGAGGTGAACTGCAACTGGTGGCCGTCTATTGCCGGGCCCTCAACGCCGCCGACATCGCTCAAAACTACAGCCTGGGCCCCAATCCCACCTCTTCTGAAAATGTTACCCCGGTGGCCATGGGCGCGGTCTGGGCTGATACCATGGAATGGATTGACGAAGCGACGCTGGCTGCCTCTAACTTAACCTGGGTCGACGGTCAGGCCTCCTACAGCCAGGGGATCGCTTGGGCCGGCGGGAATTCTTGGGGCGGCGGTAACTCCAGGGGTGGGGGTAACTCCTGGGGGGGCGGGAACTCCTGGGGGGGCGGGAACTCCTGGGGGGGGGGGGAGT
>CALMIS010000207.1 GCA_937864185.1 uncultured Chloroflexota bacterium | reverse complement strand
GCGTCTGGCCCGGCTCCACATGGGCGCGCCGGCCGGAAGGCATGAAGATAACATAGGGCTGAGTAAGATCAGTTGTCACTGCACCTCCCATGTAAATAGGTTCGTAGTAGCGGCTTTAGCCGCACCCGGTATCTTGGAATTATACTCGATTTTACCCGGCGGCAAGTCGCAGGCAGTGAGTCGAGCGTCACCAGCCCGGCGGACAAAGTCACAGCCCTCACTGGCCTACGCCTTTACTCGGCTTTGCCGCGGATCGAACAGCGGCTCAGCCGTGACCGTAGCCCCATAGCGCCGGTCAAAATAGGCCACTTCGACCCGGCTGCCCGGCGCGGCATGCTCGAGGGGCAGGTAGCCGTAGAGTATAAACTTTCCGACGCTGTAGCCGTAACCGGCGCTGGTGACATAGCCCAGCGTCTGGCCGTTGCTCATGATCGGCTCCTTGCCGAGCGCCACCGCCTGCGGCTCATCCAAGGTTAGACAGCACAGTTGGCGGCGAAGGGTTTGCGTCTTAAGGTGAGCCAGGGCATCACGCCCCAGAAAGTCGCCTTTTTGCAAGCGCACCGCCCAACCGAGGCCGGCCTCGTAAGGATGATACTCGGTGTGAATATCCGCGCCCCACAGCCGGTAGCCCTTCTCCAAACGCAGGGTGTTGAAGGCTGCCCCACCGAAGGCGATCAGGCCGTGGGCCTGGCCGGCGTTCCAAAGCAAATCCCACAGGTGCAGGCCGTACTCCACCGGGCAGTAGATCTCCCAACCCAACTCGCCGACGTAAGACAGCCGCAGGGCGTAAGCCGGCACGGAGCCGATCTCGAGCGGCCGGGCAGTAAAGTAAGGAAAAGCCTGGTTGGAAACGTCAGCGGCGGTTAGACTCTGCAAAATAGTCCGGGCCTTGGGGCCCCACAGCCCCAGGCCGGCGTAGGCCGAGGTCCGGTCGACAATACTCACCACGCCGTCCCCATACCCCAGCTTTTCAGCCTGGCGCCGGATCCAGTCGAGGTCGCGCGGGCCGGTGCTGCCGCCGGTCAGCACCAGGAAGCTGTCCTCGCCGGTGCGGGTTACGGTCAGGTCGGCTCGAATCCCGCCGCGCTCGTTGCAAAAGGCGGTGTAGACCACCGTGCCGGCCGGGCGGTCGATTTTGTTGACGGCCAGGTACTCCAGCAGCGGCAGCGCTTGCGGGCCGCTAACCTCGATCTTGGTGAAGGGGCTGAGGTTGAACAAGCCAGCGTGCTCGCGCACGGCCAAATGCTCGGCCCCTTCGATCCGCGACCAGTGGCGGGCGGCCCAGCCCTCGCGCTCCGGCACCCGATCACCGTACACTGCCAGCAGCCGGGCATTGCGCTCGTACCACTGGGTCACTTCCCAACCGGCGCTGGCAAAGAAGTGGCCGCCCTGCGCTTCCAGCCGCGCCTGGTACGGCGCCGTTCGCAAGCCGCGCGGGTGTTTGAGCTGGTCCAGCGGGTGCAGGAGATCGTAGACTTCGTCATATTGGGTGTGACAGCGAGCCAGCACAAAGCTCGGCGCCGTCTCGTGAGCATGAAAGCGATTGATGTCCGCCTCGCGCAGGTCGGTCTCGGTTTCACCGTCGTTGAGCCAGTTGGCCACCGCCCGGGCCACCCCGCCGGAGTGCGTCACCCACACCCCGACCGCCGTCCAAAAGCCCTTGACCGGCGACTCGCCCAGGATCGGCATGCCGTCGATGGTAAAGGCGAACATCCCGTTGAAGCGGGTCCGAAGCCCGACCCGGCTCAGAGGCGGCAGCAGGGTCGTGGTCGAGCGCCAGGCCGCCTCAAAATGCTCCGGGGTGAACTCGCGCATCGCCCGCCGGCCGAGGGCATAGGGATCGACCAGGCGCGGCTCGTGCTGGTAGGAGCCGATGCCGTAAGCGTCAAAGTGCTGGCGGAAGTACATGGCGTGAGCCTGATGGCGGAGAATGGGGTGGACCACCTCCCGCGTCTCGCCGGCCAATTCAGGCAGCGGCTCGGTGAGGGCGTACAGGTGCTCAACCGCCAGCAGCGGGATTTTAACTCCCACTTTATCGCCCAGCACCGGGGCCCAGATGTTGGTGCAGAGCAGCACCAGCTCGGTCTTAATTTTGCCTTGGGGCGTGACCACGGCGCTGATCCGGTTTCGCCGGGTCTCAAACTCAAGATCGAGCACCGGCACATCGCCGTGGAACGTAACCGCGCCGTCCTGCCGGGCCGCGGCGGCCAGGAGCTCGACATAGTTGATCGCTTTGGCGTCGGCATCGCTGGGGACGTAGTAGCCGCCGTGAATGACGGCCGGATCGAGCAGCGGGATCAAGGCCTGGACTTCAGCCGGGGAGATGACGTGGCCTTCCAAACCGTAAGCGGTGGCCCAGCCCTGCCGCCGGTACAGGTCGGCCAGGCGGGCCGGGGTGGAGGCCACCTCGATACTGCCGGTCTGGTACAGGGTCCGCTTGGCCGGCGTGTCGAACGACTTCATCAACTCGACCGTCTCCCTCGCGAAGCCGGTCATCATTTTGGAGCTGTTGGTTTGGAACATCAGCCCCGGCGCGTGCGAGGTCGAGCCGCCGGTTTCGTACAGCTCGTTTTGGTCCAGCACCACAATGTCGCGCCAGCCCAGCTTAGCCAGGTGATAGGCGGTGGTACAGCCGACAATGCCGGCCCCGATAATCACGATCCGCGCTTGTGACTCCAACATACGTCCGTCTCCTCAGAAAATAACCCCGTAGGGCGGGGGGCTTGGGGGGTAGTTCCCCCCATTTTCATCCCCCGTTGTCGTCCCACCAGGGACTGTCGCACTCCTGTGAAAATAGCGCCGCAGGCCGGGGGCTTGGGGGGTCGTCCCTACCCGGACTGTCCAACTCCCGTGGAAAATGATTCCGCCCTCCGGAAAAATGGTTCCGCCCTCCGGAAAAATGGTTCCGCCCACGGAAAAATGGTTCCGCCCTCCGGAAAAATGGTTCCGCCCGTGGAAAAATGGTTCCGCCCACGGAAAAACAGTTCCGCCCGTGGAAAAATGGTTCCGCCCTCCGGAAAAATGATTCCGCCCGTGGAAAAATGGTTCCGCCCGCGGAAAACAGAATGCCCACCTTGGTTTGCCAGCAGGGTCAGCTCCGCACGCCATTTTCATGGTCGGCATCGTCCTAACAGGGACGATCCGACCTATCTCCAACAGTTGTCGCTAGAGTCGAAGACTCATTCTAGACTTCAAGAACTAACGCCCCACCCCAATCTCGGCCCGGCGCCGCTCGACAAAAGCGTGCAGCTCTTCCCGCTTGGCCGGATCCAGGGGCGGGGGCTCGTAAGCCTTGAGCAGCGACTTCCAGCGGGCGTTGGCCCGCTGATAGGTATCGTGGCTGCCCTCTTCAGCCCACTTTTCGTAGTTGTCGGTGTTGAAGATGGTGTGTTGGTAGAAGGCGGTCTCGTAGTGGCGCATGGTGTGCTGCGCGCCCAAGAAGTGGCCGCCGGGTCCCACTTCGGCGTAGGCGTCCCAGGCAAAGGCATCTTCATCCTCCAGATCAATGCCGCGCAGATAGCGGGCCAGGATCCCGAGCATCTCCAGATCGATCACAAACTTTTCGTAGCCGCTCATCAGGCCGCCTTCCAGCCAGCCGGCGGCGTGGAGGACGAAATTGACCCCGGCCTGGACCGTGGGCCACATCGTGCTGGCCGACTCGTAGCCGCTTTGGGCATCCGGGATGCGGGACGCGGTGAAGTTGCCGCCGGAGCGGTAAGGCAAATTGTAGTGACGGGCCAGTTGCGCCCCGGCAAAAAGGGCCAGCGCGTTTTCCGGCGTCCCGAAGCAGGGCGCGCCGCTGCGCATGTCGATGTTGGCCAAAAACTGGCCGTAGATGACCGGCGTGCCTGGATTGAGCATTTGGGCGTAAGCAATACCGAACAGGGTTTCGGCGTTGCACTGGGCCAGGGTAGCGGCCAGCGTCGTGGGCGACATCGCCCCGGCGATGACAAAGGGGGTGATAACGGCCGCTTGGCTGGCTCGGGCATAGACTTCGAGCGCCCCGAACATGCGATCATCAAAACGAAGCGGGCTGGAAGCGTTGATTAAGGCCAGCACCGCCGGGTCCTGGCGAATGGTCTCCGCCCCAAACAGAATCTCGGCCAGGGCGACGGTATCGCGGGCATTGGTCGCGCTGGTAACGCTGCCCATAAAGGCCTTATCGTTTAGCTCGATATGGGCCAGCAGCATGTCCAGATGCCGCTCCCGGACGTCGATATCGTTCGGTTCGCACAGGGTCCCGCCGGCGTGGTGGAGATCGCCGGCCATATAGGTCAGCTTGGCAAAGTTGTGGAAATCTTCCAAGGTAGCCTGGCGGCGGCCGCGATCGCGATCGATCACAAAGGGCGGCCCGTACACCGGCGCAAACACGGTGTGGCGGCCGCCCAAGAAGACATTGTTGGCCGGGTTGCGGGCCAGTTGGGTAAAGTGAGGCGGGGCCTGGCGCACAAAGTGAAGCAGCGTTTCGGCCTCGATCCGGACCAGTTCGCCTTCAATCTTGGCCCCGTGCTGGCGAAACGTTTCCAGGGCGGGGGGATAATCGATGATCAGGATGCCGGTCTCTTGCAGCAGGCGCAGCGAGGCCTGGTGAATTTTCTCAACGCCGGCCGGGGAGATCAGCTCGACCAGGGGTAAGTTACTAACCAGCGGCTCGACAGCCTGAACTGCCGCGGCGGCCCGCCCTTCCCCACGGCGGGTCTCGCGCCGGCGGACACGACGCTCTCTCATTTTTCTTCTCTCCTGAAGCTAACACCTAACGATTGCTTTTTATTATAAGCCGAACTATGTTATATATATTTTACACGTACGCTGGTTTTCATGGATAAAACGCCGATGAAAAGATTACCGCACCGTCCCATCGCCGGGGGGACCAACAACGGCACGCGTCAGGCTCGCTATACCTACTGGCGCAGTGGTCAGAGCGATCAGGCGCCGCCGGGCCTGGCCTTTTACGTGAGCATGGCCGGCGAATTCCATGCCCGGCCCCACTATTTTGTTTCCGGCGAAGAGTTAGCTCACACCACCCGCCTTATCTACCAGATCGAAGGTCTGGCCCGCTTCGAGGCGGAGGCGGGCCAGTGGGAAGTTAGCGCCGGCAACCTCATCTTTATTCCACCCCTGATCCCCTTTAGCTATTCGGCCACCGACAGCATCAAGCACCATTGGGTCTCGCTGGCAGGGGTGTGGCCTCCGGTTTTGGGCCAACCCGCCCTGCGCCACGTCACGCTCACCTTCCAAGAGGATATCAACGCCACCTTTGTCCAGCTTCGCGAGAGTTTGATCTTGCGTCGCCCCGGCTACCCGTTGATGGCCATCAGCCACTTTTTTGAGCTGCTGGGCCAGATCGAACGCGTGTCCAGCCAAATCACCACGGAGTCGACGTATCCGGAGACGGTGCGGAATGCCCTGATCTATCTCAAGGAAAACTGCACGGCGCCGTTTAGCGCGGCCAAAACCGCGGCCGTAATTGGCTTGAGCGAGTCGCACATGCGGGCGCTGTTCGAGAAGTGGCTGGGAGAGTCGCCCAAACAGTTTCACACTCGCTGCCGGATCGAGGAGGCCCAGCGCCTGCTGCGCGGGCAGAATCTGCGCGTGGCCGAAGTCGCCTTTCAGCTCGGTTTTCAGGACGCAGCCCACTTCTCCCGCCTCTTCAAACAGGTAACCGGTTTGCCACCTAACCGTTACGCCAAGCAAGGCTTGCCTCACTAGTGGTTTAGTCAGGGCTACGCCTAATTGAGCAACCAGGCTTAAGACCCCTCATCTGTCCGATGTCTTCCGCTTCTTTTAGTTGTATGATAATTTCTAGAGGCATTCCCATCGCGTTTGCGCGAACGCACCTTGACAGCGATGGAGCAGAGAAGTTCAATGCATAAACCGCAGCCGGCCACCGAAACCTTTGACATAGAGGCGAGGAGCAGGTAGAGTGTCAGTATCTGAAGAGAACAATACCCTATAATCGACTCAAAAAATGCCACAGTGAAACGGTTCGGTTCAGAAACATAGCCGGCCGGAACGCCTGGTTCGTTTGGGTTAATCCTTATTAGTTCATCCCTTGACCGAAATGGCGGGCAAAACCATGATCAAATTTTTAGCTAAAGATTTTCCTCTCGAGACGATCAAAGCAGATATCTTAAAGAGCCTGAGCCAACGTAATTTCGAGGCGGAGGCCCTCCTCGGCCATCTTCCTTTTAAAGACTATCAAGTGGAGATAGCTCTTAACGACTTGATAACCGGCGGGCAGGTGGTCAGTTACTGGACCGACAGTGGGGCTTTCCAACGGAAGTTTTATGCCTTGACCGAAAAGTTCAATCGCGAGCAGCCGGTGGTGCAGTTTTGCGCTTCGGGGGAAGCGATAGACGCGTTAGGCGAGATCAACTTGACGACTCGCCAGGAAAGGCGGCAAAGCGCGGTCCAACCACCGGCCAAAGACGGTTTCAGATAAATCTCATCGGTATTCCGGGGTAAACGCGGCCTGAGCTTGTCGAAGGCCGTTGGTTTCGACAGGACTTCGGCGTGAGCTCAGTCGAACGCTCAACCAACGCGACCGCGATTGATTGAGAAGATACCCTCATAGGTTCTTGAGGTTAGTTTTTTCCTAAGGAGGCCAACGATGCCAACGGCACGCAAGTCACCCCAGTCCGCCGTGGTCGAGGTCACTACCTCGGCCCGCTTTGCCGACGAACATGCAGCCGGCAGCGAGTCGTCCCGAGGACGGCTGCTGCTGGCCAGTTGTCGCTCCGGCAGCTATCTGGCCCGGCGAGTCGCCGCCGCCTACGAGCGACAGACCGGTGAGACCAGGCCCTTGTTGCACCTGGAGAACATCGACCACCAATTCTCCGATGGCGAGACCAACGTCCGGCTCGAGCAGGATGTCAACGGCTGTGATGTCTTTTTGCTCCAGGGCCTGTATGACCCGACCAGCCAGCGCGGCGTCGATGAGAATTACCTCGCCTTTCTGATTGCTGCCCGCGCCCTGCAAGAATGGGGCGCTAACTATGTGACGGCCGTGCTGCCTTACCTGGCCTACGCCCGGCAAGATAAGCCGACCAAATTTGAGCGAGAGCCGACCACGGCCAAACTGATGGCCGACCTAAGCATCGAGGCCGGCATCGACCGGCTGGTGGTCTGGCATCCCCACTATCAGCAGACTCACGGCTTTTACGGCAAGATCCCCGTCGATGTCCTGGATGGGCTCAATCTGTTCATCGAGCAGTTCCAGCCGTTTGCCGGCCGCCCCGACGTGATCGCGGTCGCGCCCGATGCCGGGGCCTCGAAGTTTGTGACCCACTTCAGTCGGGCCCTCAATCTCAACAGCGCCATCGCCTCCAAGTATCGCCCCCGGCCGGAAGAGGCGGTCGTGTCCGAAATCATCGGTGATTTTTCCGATAAGCGGATCGCTATTGTGCTGGATGATATGGTCAGCAGCGGGGGCACGATTTATGCCCTGATCAAGAAGCTGGTCGACGCGATGGGGATTGAAGAGGTCTACCTGGCCGCTTCCCACAATCTCGGCCTGCCCAGCGCCGGCGAGCGCTTGGCGGAGTTGCACGCCAATTACCACCTCAAACAAGTTATTTTTACCAACAGCATCCCCCCCACCGAGGCCTTCCAGCGGCTGCCCTTCGTGCAGATCCACTGTTTGGCCGATACGCTGAGCCAGGTCGTCAACCGGATTCACTACAACCGCTCGGTCAGCGATCTGTTTTATAATCACCGCTTAAGCCGGCCGGCTTAAGCCCATTTAGGCCAACGCTTACACGATCTTTACAAACCTTTTATACCGACCTTACAGGCTTGATTTATCATGTAACTATAGAAATCGATAACACAAAGAACTTTCTGATGGTGATTGAGGAGTTAATAATGTTACTGAAATACTTTTACAATGATAAATTAGCCCACGCTTCTTATATGGTCGGTTGCCAGGCGACCGGCGAAGCTCTGGTCGTCGATCCCGGCCGCGATATCGCCCCTTATCTCCAGACTGCTCAGGACAACGGCATGCAAATCGTAGCCGTGACCGAAACCCACATTCACGCTGACTTTCTCTCCGGCGCGCGGGAACTGGCCGAGCAGACCAAAGCCAAGCTCTACCTCTCCGACGAAGGTGACGAGAACTGGAAGTACCAGTTTCTCGACGGTTACGATCATGAACTGGTCTACGATGGTTCGGTTTTCAAAGTCGGCAACATCAAGCTTGAGGTCCTGCACACGCCCGGTCACACCCCGGAGCATATCTCCTTCCTGGTAACCGACACCGCCGGCGCTAATCAGCCGATCGGCATCTTCACCGGCGACTTTGTCTTTGTGGGTGATATTGGCCGGCCGGATCTGCTCGAAGAAGCCGCCGGCATCAAAGGCACGGCCGAGCCGGGCGCGCGGCGCATGTTCGAGTCGCTGCGGCGCTTCCGGGCGCTACCGGACTTCGTCCAGGTCTGGCCGGCTCACGGCGCGGGCAGCGCCTGCGGCAAGGCTCTGGGCGCCATTCCCTCGAGCACGGTCGGCTATGAGAAGCTGTTCAACTGGGCCTTTCAATACGAGGATGAAGATCAATTTGTCAAAGCCCTGCTGGCCGGCCAGCCGGAAGCGCCCAAGTACTTTGCGATGATGAAGAAGCTGAACAAAGAAGGCCCGGCTGTGTTGGGCGGCCTGCCCCAACCGCAACGGCTCGATGACCAGCGTCTGGCTAACGTGTTGGCCGAAGGGCTGAAAGTGGTCGATACCCGCTCGGCGGACGAGTTTGCCAAAGGACACATTCCGGGCACGATCAACATCCCGAATGATGGCGCTTTTACCAATTGGGCCGGTTGGCTGCTGACTTACGACCAGCCTTTCTACCTCATTGCCGCCGAAAATGCCCTGCCGGGTCTGGTTCGCAACTTGATTTCCATTGGGCTGGACAATATCGACGGCGTATTCGACCCGGAGGTCGTGACTCGCCAAACCCAACTGCAACATTACGACAGCGCTTCATTGGATCAAATTGCCGACAAGGTAGTTAACGGCGAGGTGGTAGTTCTGGACGTCCGCGGCACCAGCGAGTGGAATGAAGGCCACATCCCCGGCGCGCGCCACATCATGCTCGGTTATCTGCCGGAACGCCTCTCCGAACTTCCCACCGACAAGCCGGTCGTCGTTCACTGTCGCACCAACAACCGCTCGGCCATTGGCGCCAGCCTGTTACAGGCCAAGGGCTTCAAAAACGTCATCAA
>CALMIS010000206.1 GCA_937864185.1 uncultured Chloroflexota bacterium | reverse complement strand
TCGCCGTGAGTCTCGGCCCGGGCAATGAGGGGCAGGCTGGATATTGACATAGACTCTCTCCACCAGCTAAATGATTAGCTTGTTTGAAACGAATTTGGTACAATTTCGGTTAAACCTACAAGAAAGGAGCAGCCGACCATGAGTGAAGAGAGCATTGTTGTTCGCATCAAGCGTGGGGATCGAACCATGGTCTTTCCTGTCAACGAGCGCGATAAGCTCCGCGAGATCTTAAAAGACCGGATTTGGTGGGATCGACGCAGTAACCGCTGGGCTGGACGCGGAGATGTGGAAGAGTTGAAAGAGATTCTAGAGGGTGCTGGCTATACGGTCAAGATTACCGGAGGTTAAGTTGTGAGGGCGGGCTTTGAGCCCAGCCCGGATCGGCCCAAGGGCGGCCCGGTCACTCATTGAAATCAAAAAAGCCGGCGGCAACTCCGGCTTTTTTATTTCAACCCCAAGAAGCTTATTCTTCTTCTCTAGCGGCAGTAATAACTTCCGGTTCAGCCGAAGCCCCTGCTGCACCTTCAAGTTCTTCTTCAGCCTCAACAAGGCGCGGGGCCTCAATCTTAGCGACCATCGATTCCGGATCAGACAAGACCGTGATGTTACTGGGGATCTGCAAATCGCTGACACTGATTGAGTCGTTAAACTCCTTCAGCCCCCCGACACCGATTTCAATCGAGTCGATCAGATCACCGGGCAGACACTCGATCTCCAACTGATCAAGGCCTTGAGTTAGGACTCCACCCAACTCCTTGACCGCCGGGGCTTCGCCGATCAAAACAATGGGCACTTGGGCTGTAACTTTTTCATCCATTTTGACGGCAAAAAAGTCGACATGCAGGTAGAGACGTTTAACATTATCGCGCTGGATATCACGAGCCAGCGTCATCGTAGAGCGGTTATCCCCAACCTTTAGCGAGATCAAGCGGTGGGTGCCGGCCACCTCCAACACTTTGGTCAGGGCCCGGGCTTCAACTTTAAGCGGAATTGACTCCACGTCTCGACCATATAAAATAACAGGCACGTAGCCTTGCCGGCGCAGCGCCTTGACATGCCGACCGATCACATCACGCGGTTCTGCTTTCAGTTCTAGAGTATCCATGGTTTATTTTCTCCTTACGGCTAGTTCGCACAAAGAAAAATCGCCCGGTAGATCACCTACGGCGATTTGCAGTAGTTCAACGGAAGATAACTTGAATATTTTAGCGATGAAGATTTTTTTCGTCAAATGAAGGCAATGAAAGCCAACAATGAAAGCTAAAGATGAGACCCTGATTAGTGTTGAAGAGGCGTTGGCTATAATTCTGGAGAGAATTCAGCCAGTTGCCGCCGAGACGATCGCGCTGGGCAAGAGTACCCGGCGCGTTTTAGCTGAGCCGGTGGTCTCGCCGGCCAACGTGCCGCCGTTTGCCAATTCGGCAATGGACGGGTACGCGTTGGTGGCAGCCGACAGCCACCAGGCCTCAAAGCAGAAGCCGGTCACTCTCCGCGTCATCGATAATATTCCGGCCGGAGCTACGCCCACGCGGGTGGTTGAACCGGGGACGTGTGCCCGGATCATGACCGGCGCCCCGATGCCGGCCGGAGCCGATGCCGTCGTTCGCTTTGAAGAGACCAGCGAGTACCTGCCGGCCGAACAGACCCGTGACGATGAAGTTCTGGTCTATCGGGCCGTCTCGGCCGGGGACAATGTCCGGCTGGCCGGCGAAGACGTGCAGCAGGGGCAAACTGTACTCCAGGCCGGCCACCTTCTCCGGCCCCAGGACGTGGGCCTGCTGGCGGCGATTGGGCAGGCCAGCGTCTCGGTCTGCCGCCAACCGCGGGTCGCGGTCCTGGCCACCGGGGATGAGCTGGTCGATGTGGACGAGCCGGTCACGCCCGGTAAAATCCGCAACTCGAATGAGTATGTTCAGGCAGCTATGATCGAGAAGTATGGCGGCGAGGCCGTCCGGCTGGGGATCGCTCGCGATACGGTGGCGGACTTAACGGCCAAGATCCAGGCCGGCCTTCAACAGCAGGTCGATCTCTTTTTGACCTCGGCCGGGGTGTCGGTGGGCGACTTTGACATGGTCAAGAACGTCCTGGCCCAGGAGGGCGAGATGCAGTTCTGGCAGGTTGGCATTAAGCCGGGCAAACCCCTGGCCTTTGGGCTGCTGCACCACGGCAGCCGAGCCGTGCCTCTCATCGGGCTGCCGGGCAACCCGGTGGCCGCGATGGTCGCTTTTGAAGTCTTTGCCCGGCCGGCTATCCTGAAGCTGGCCGGCTGTCGATCTTGGGAGAAGACCACGGTCAAAGCCAAATTAGATGAAGCGGTCACCAACAGCGGCCGGCGTCACTACATGCGGGCCTTTGTCTATCCCGGTGAAGAAGGTTATCGAGTGACGACCCGAGGCAGCGGGGTCACCGTCCAGGGGTCCGGTATTTTGACCTCGATGGTCTGGGCCAACGGGTTGGTAGTCGTCCCGGAGCAGGTCACCCACCTGCCGGCCGGCAGTGTAGTTGAAGTCTGGATTCTTGACTAGCTATCCAAATCGGCTACACTCTCAAAACAACATAATGTCCGCCGGCGAGGAATGGATTTCCTGCTTGAGGGTTTGGAAAGGCAAAGTTTATGACCAAGAGAAGAAGTGTCCAGCGCAGACAGGCGCTAGAGAATGAATCATCACGAACCCCGATGTTAATCATCGGCGGGATCATCGCCGGGATTGTTATCCTTGGTTTAGCGGCCTACCTTATTTTGGGGCAAGGCTCTACCGCGCAAGGCAGTGAGCCACTCGATGTGACCGGTCTGCCGTTTAAGGGCGAGGCCGACGCCCCGGTGACGATGATTGAGTTTTCCGACTACGGCTGCTCCCACTGCCGTGACTATGTCTTGGAGAAGTCAGAGCAACTCATCGACGGTTTTGTCGAAACCGGGCAAGTTAAGTATGTGGTTTATCCCTACTATCTGGGCAATCCCCTCATTGGCCGGGCCACCGAGGCGGCCTTGTGCGCCAACGATCAAGGTAAGTTCTTTGAATATCAACGGACCCTATTTCAAAAGCAAGGTCAAATCCAGTATTCCCCCGAAGAATTGACCCAAGTAGCCAGCGAGGTTGGCCTGGATACCGAAGCCCTCAACCAATGCCTCGCTAACGGCACCTATCGCGACCGGGTTGAGCAGGGTCGCCTTACGGCCGTGCAGCGAGGGGTCAACTCGACGCCGACCTTTTTTGTCAACAACCAACGCATCGAAGGGAATGTGGCTTACGACCAGTTTGTGACCGTCATTAACCAGGAACTCCAACTGGCCCAGAACTAAAGCTTGATCTGACCGGCAGCTTATTGTTATGATTAAATAACAGAGCCAGGGCTATTACTCCCCTGGCTCGTTTTGTACTTAGAACCCGGCCGATTTCGGTCTCGACAAGCGGTCGGGGTTGCGGAAAGGAAGGCGTTATTGTGCCAAAACAATCTGTCGATATCCTCCTCGTCAATGGCTGGCTGGTGGCTATGGATGCCGCGATGCAAGTTTTGCCCACCGGGGCCGTGGCCGTACAGGGTAACAAAATTGTGGCGGTTGGCCCCACCGCCGAGATCGAAGCGAAGTATGAAGCCGCAACGCTGATCGACTGCACTGACTGCATCATCTCACCCGGCCTGATCAACGCGCACACCCACGCGGCTATGACGCTGCTGCGCGGCCTGGCGGACGACCTGCGGCTGGACGTCTGGCTGTACGGCTACATGATGCCGGTGGAGCGCGAGTTTGTGGATCACCAATTTTGCTACGTCGGCACTCAGCTGGCCTGCGCCGAGATGATCCGCTCCGGCGTGACCACCTTCAACGATATGTACTACAACGAGTCTGAAGTAGCCCGCGCTACCGCTAAGGCGGGCATGCGGGCCGTACTGGGCCAGACGATTCTCAAATTTCCTTCGCCGGATGCCACCAACTACGATGAGAGCCTGGAATACTGCCGCCGCTTCATCGAAGAGTGGCGCCAGCACCCGCTCATTACCCCGGCCGTGGCTCCGCACGCGCCGTATACCGCCACCCCCGATATGCTGGAAAGTTGCGTCGCCCTGGCTATCAAGTACGACGTCCCGCTGCATATCCACATTGCCGAGACCGCGCTCGAGCAAAAGAACAGCCTGGAAGCCTATAACCAGACGGTCGTGCCCTGGCTGGCTCAGTACAATCTGTTCAAAGCCAAGGTCATCGCGGCTCACTGTGTCCATCTGCAAGAGAATGAGATGTTCACGATGCACCAACACCAGTGCGGCATTGTTCACTGCCCCAGCAGCAACCTTAAGCTAGCCAGCGGTGTAGCGCCGGTGCAAAAGATGGTTGATCTGGGCCTGCATGTGGGGATTGGCACCGACGGACCGGCTTCCAACAACGACCTCGATATGTTTGAGGAAGCACGGCTGGCCGCTTTTCTGCAAAAAGGAGTCTTTGGCGACCCCACCCTGCTCTCGGCCAAACAAACCTGGATGCTGGCCACCATCGAGGGCGCCCGGGCCCTGCACATCGATCACCTGACCGGCTCGCTGGAGCCCGGCAAGCGCGCCGATATCGCCGTAATTTCGGCCAATTCCACCCACCAGCTCCCGCGCTTCACCCGGGACCCGGAAGCAGTCTACGCCCAGTTGGTTTATGCTACCAAAGCCCCGGATGTCCGCGATGTCTTGGTCGATGGCCGGCTGCTGATGCGCGACCGGGTGTTGTTGACTTTGGATGAAGCGAAGGTCATCGCCGAGGCCCGCCAGATCGCCCGGCGGATCGATGCTTTCCTGATTGCCCGGGAAGGTAATATTTTGTCCAAGTTGCTGGCCATCAGCGCCGATTTTATCCCGCAGGAAACGTACGAAATCCAGGTTAAGGTCAGCCTGCCCCAGCCCATTGAGCTGCTGCCGCTGCTGCACGAGGCCGGTTTTGATCCCTTCCGGCCCTCGCTGCGGGAGCAGTACGATGCCTACTTTTTCTTCGACGGTCCCGAGGTTGGCCGGCTGCGCTTCCGGGAGGAGCGGGTCAATAACATCGACGGCTCGCTACGCGATACTTTTTACCGGATGACGCTCATGGGGCCAACCAGCGACAAAGAGTTCGAAAACTCGGTGCTGCTAACACGGGCTCGCTACTCGACGACGGCGCGGCACAGTCTGCGCTTTCTGCGGGAGTATTTCCGGCCGGCCGCCGAAATTGAAGTGGCCAAGCGGCGTCAGCGGGCGCATATCGTCTACAAAGACACCGACTTCGCCATCAACCTGGATCACTTGCTCGACGTGGCGGATGAGACGGCCTATTTGGAGATCAAAAGCCGCACCTGGTCGGCCAAGGACGCCGT
>CALMIS010000205.1 GCA_937864185.1 uncultured Chloroflexota bacterium | reverse complement strand
GGGGGGATTAAGCCTATTGTACCACATTATGGTACAGTTGTCAACTGTTTTTTTGGCCAAAATATCTTGAGGTGTGCCGCCGCCGGTCAGAACGACCCCAATTTTATCCCGTAGACTGCCCTCGAAAAAACGCTCCCGGGGAAGCTGGGCCCCACGACGCCCGGCGTTTTTCACCAGTTGAATAAACTCTATCCGTTACTCTTGGGTCACTGCCCGGTCCACCCCGATCACTTGAGCAAGGGTCAGGTTTTGTTAGACCAGAAGCAGCCGCCTTAGCCCCACTGTTGCTTCAGTTTTGCCGCCTGCTGCCGGATGGCGGCCATCTCGGCCTGGTCCCGGCGTCGTTTTTCCAGATTCTTGAGCTGAAAGTTCATCCGGCCGTTGGTCTTGAGCTTCTCGAAGTGCCGGTCGAGAAAATCCCAGTACAGTGTGGTAAAAGGGCAAGCGGTTTCCCCCACCGCCTGCCGGTAGTTATAGCGACAATGCTGGCAGTAATTGCTCATTTTGTTGATATAGTTACCGCTGGCACAGTAAGGCTTGGTGCCGATGAGGCCACCATCCCCGTATTGGCTCATCCCCAGCGCATTGGGCAGCGAAACCCAGTCCACCGCATCCAGGTACATGGCCATATGCCACTCGTGGAATTTGTAGGGATGGACCCCCAGCAGTTGGGCCAACAGCCCCAATACCATCAGCCGCTGAATGTGGTGGGTGTAGCCATACTTCAACACCGCCTGCATCGCCTGCCGCACGCAGGCCATATCGGTCTCCCCGTCCCAAAAAAAGGACGGCACACCGAGGTCATGGGCCAAGTAGTTCTGCTGGGCATACTCCGGCATCCGCAGCCAGTAGAGGCCTCGCACAAACTCTCGCCAGCCCAGCAGTTGCCGGACAAAGCCCTCCACGCTGTTGAGCGGCGCCCGGCCCGCGTCGTAGGCCTGGACCGCCGCTTCGACACACGTTTTGGGGCTGAGCAGCTTAAGATTGAGCGGGCACGACAGCCGGGAATGGTACAGGAACGGCTGGTCGGTCCACATCGCGTCCTCATAGCGACCAAAGTGGGGCAAACTGCGCTCGACAAAGTCGCGCAGCATCGTCCGAGCCTGGCGATGCGTCACCGGCAGGTCAAAATCGGCCAGCCGGCCGGGGTGGTCGCCAAAACGCTGCTCGACCAGGTTAATGACCGCCTCGGTAATCTCATCGGTCTGGAAGGAATGAGGACCGGTTATAGGACCGGGGTCGTCCTTGAAGCTCTCGCGGTTGGCCGCGTCAAAGTTCCAGCGCCCGCCGACCGGCTGATTGTCCGCGGTCATCAGAATCTGGTGGCGTTGGCGCATAGCCCGGTAGAAGTCCTCCAGCCGCAATCGCTGCTTGCCCTCGGCGTAGGCCCTGAAGTCCGCCACGCTACCGTAGAAATGTGTGTCCGGGCGCAACTCCAGGGTCAGGTTAAGCCCATCGGCTGCTTGCCGGAGGGCGTGGAGCACCTGATAATCGCCGGGTCGCACCATCACCAGTTTATCCGGCTTCAGCTTGGCCACATCCTGCCGCAGAATCGACGGAAAATCCGGGCCTCGGTCCGCGGCCTTATCAGCGGTGAGCTCGTGGTAGTAAACGGTCTGCCCTTTGTCTACCAACTCCTGGCGAAAATGGCGCATCGCGGCCAAAACGACGACGAGGTGCTGCTTATGGTACCAGAAGCGGGTTGACTCGTGGTCCACCTCAGCCATCCAGACGGCATCCCGGGCCGCCTCGAAGTCATCGAAGACGGCCGACTCGTGGGTCAGTTGATCGCCCATAATTACAAGGAGATTGCGCACCTTTGCCATAAGCTAGCCCCTCCTGGGCCAATGAACGTGAAACCTTAACCGGTTAAGTCCGGTATTATAGTTCGTCGCCCCCTGTGTTTCAAAGCCTCAATTTTCTTCTGCCGCTGCTTTATACCGCACAGGCGGGGTAGACCTGCCGTCACATAGAGCTAATGAAACCAATATGAGCTATTATTCGCTTATGAAACAAATGAGGTTTAGGGGTTAGGACTCTCGGCGGATATCAAACTGGATAACTGTCCAGTACGCCAGCCATCACATATTTGCTACCATGAACTGATCGAGTAAATTTTCACAATCCTAACCAGACTCAAAGATTCTTCAAACTATTTCCGTTAGTTCCACTCAAGTAACCTGCACCTTTTTTCTGCCTCTTCTTGTTCTCGTGACCGGGTTTTCTGGCAATGATTGCCAATTAGCCAATGTCGGGTAAGAACCTTGAGAACAATCAACCCTGCTCCATACTCTTTGCCTAATCCGGCTTGGATCCTCGATCCGGCCGCAAGCAGGCCAGGCTATCTTTTTTTCTCAACGACCAAAGGGCAAAATATTGCTGGTTCACAGCCGAAGGCTTTCTTGCTCTTCGGCTGTTGCGTTTCTGAAGGGTCTTCTAAAGAGAGTCATCTCTTATCCTTGCCTTAACCAACGAAAGGAGCCTCATAGTGAACTATAAATTACAGTCCCTAGCCGTGCTTAGCCTGACGGCAATTCTGCTCTTTGTATTTTACAGCCCCGCTGCCGCTGCTGTTTTTCAGCTTTCCGGCCGGGTAACCAACCAAGCCGGCAGTCCGATTGCCGGTGCGACCGTAGCCGTCATCAACCCGGCCACTTCAGCCACCGTCGCCAGTGACACTACCGACACCAACGGCAATTACGCCATGACGGTGGATGAAGGGACCTATACCGTCAAGGTCACCCCACCGGCCGGAAGTAGGTTTGGAGAATCGGTCTCGCCCGGGCAGGTGATCAGTGGCGAGACGAATCTGGATTTTGTGCTGGTGCCGGCTGGCCTAGTTACGGTCAGTGGTCGAATGTTAGATGCGAAGGGGGATGGGCTTCCAGATTACACCATTAGGTTAGCCCCAGCGGCTACCACGAATTGGATCACCCAACAAACCAACTCATTAGGGGAGTATTCTTTTAGTGTGTCCCCGGGGGATTATCATATTTATGCAGTTGGTCGTAATACTGACCCTAACGTATATGCTCCTTATTCCCTCCAGTTTGAGAGCCAACCGTACTCTAACATAACCCTGATTGAAGACACGGTTTTGGATCTCTCCCTACCTTTGAAACGGGTAAGCGTACATGTTCAAGACCCAGCTGGTAACCCGGTTCCCAATGCGAAGATTCATACCAATCCTTCAATGTGGAACTTTGACCTCGCTTTTAGTTCATTCATCGCAAAAGGGGTGACCTATTACGATGCTTCTCATCCAGTGACAACAAACGCCTCCGGTGATGCAACATTGTGGCTTTATCCCACGGTATCAAACAGTGGCTACAGATATACTTTTACGGCCACCCCACCGGATGGTAGTCCATTCGTGGAAACAAATCTATCTAATATAGCTTTCACATCAGATACAGCAATTACCATTATTTTGTCTACACCAATCACGGTCAGTGGTCGAATGTTAGATGCGAAGGGGGATGGGCTTCCAGATTACACCA
>CALMIS010000204.1 GCA_937864185.1 uncultured Chloroflexota bacterium | reverse complement strand
CCCCGGGGGGCGGGCCGCCCCCCGGCCCCGGCCCGAGGGCGGCCAGCAGGGCGAAAGGCCGGCCCCCGGCCCGGGGGGCCAAAACCCCCCCCCCGCCGGGAATGGAAGCCCGCCGCACCTCCGGCCGGTTGACCACCCGGGCCGAGGTAACCTGCGGCGGCAAGACCCGCAGGTTCAAATCACTGACCTCGATTGGGCTGCCGGCGGGCGGGCGGGCCTGTCTGAGCGGCGCCACCCGGTGTTCGACCTCGGCCGGAATACCCAGATAGAAGTCTTCGATGCCCAGCGGCCGGCAGAGCTCCTCGCGAGCGAATTGGGCAATGGACCGGCCGTCCACCCGGCGGATAATCTCCCCGATGAGCCAGCCAAAGGTCCAGGCGTGGTAAGCCACTTTGCTGCCGGGTTTCCACAGCGGCGCGTGGCCGGCGATGGCCATGCACATCGCAGTCCAGTCGGTCATCATGTCGGGCGTCACGCCTTCGGGCATGTGGGGAATCCCGGCCGAGTGGGTCAAGATCTGGCGCACCGTGATAGCGGCTTTGCCGTTGGCCGCAAACTCAGGCCAGTAAGTGGCGACCGGATTGTCGTAAGCCACCAAACCGCGGTCGGCCAGAAGATGGAGGCAGGTGGCTACAAAACCTTTGGTTGTGGACCACGAGGTGAAGAGGGTCTCCCCATCGACCGGCCGGCCGGTGGCTTCATCGGCCAGCCCGGCCCAGGCCTCGACCACGAGCCGGCCATCGAGGTAGGCCGCTACCTGCAAGCCTACTTCTTCGCCAGACTCGACCAGTTCATCGAGTAAGTTCTGAATAAGATGATTTAAGTCATGCTGCATTGGCATCCTCGGCAGGTGAAATGGAGTGGGCGAGGGGGTAGGCCACCGATACTCCTCTCTGGATCCCCTTGAAGGACATTTTGATCGAGCCGAGTATAGCACAAGTTCGAAGCCGCGAACAACATCGGCCGGTTGTTGCTCAAAACCTTTATTTTTAGCCACAATATCCCCGCTGATGACCTGAAGGGAGGCGCTGCAATATTGTAAACAACCATAGTTTGACAAGTAACTCATTGAATCTATAATCCACCTACCCAAATTTTGAGTAATCATATTTTAAGCAATGACGCTAATGATCCGCTCATCAAAGACCCCTGAAAGTACCCTGCTTGGATGTACCTCTTTTCTTCAATTCTGTGCTGACAACTTAAATGAGGTAGTGCAACAACCGCCTTACACGATGGAGACTCCTTTTCTTGGGAAAGTAAGGGGGCGTTACTTCTTAGACGGGTCAGCGCCTTTCCCCAATTTGTTAAGCATACCCTAAGGATAATCAACCATGACTCAAATCTGTTACACGCCCATTGGGATCATTCGTTCACCGTTCAAAGTACCAGTCGGTATGCCGATTCAGGCTGCTGCCACTGAAACAAGGGGTGAAATCGAACTTATTCCGGCTTATCAGGCAGGGTTGCGCGATCTAGCTGGATTTTCCCACCTGATTTTGCTCTATCATTTTCACCTGATCCGAGGGTTTCAGTTGATAGTAACACCCTTTCTGGACACGGAGCCGCATGGCATCTTTGCTACCCGCTCGCCCGCCCGCCCTAACACAATTGGTTTATCTGTGGTCCGCCTCCTTCAAGTGGAAGCAGACCGCTTGCAGATTGCGGAGGTGGATATCGTTGATGGCACACCGCTCCTGGACATCAAGCCTTATGTCCCTGCCTTTGACCACCGTCAGAATGCCACCATTGGTTGGTTTAAGGAAAAGGTGGGCAATCTCCACCAGACCCTAGCAGACCAACGCTTTGTCTAAATGGGGAAATTAAGAAAATGAAATTCCGGCTATGGCTACCCTCGTTGTTGAATTGACAGCGTACTCTCTTTAGTTATAATATTGTATAGTTGTCTATATTTTTAAAGAAGGTTGTATATACTTATTATGTATAGACAAATATGATATTTCCTGAATCAAGAGTATTCAGGAGAATTTTGCCCAATGACAACGCTGAACAAAACTGAAGGGGTGGCTCTGTACGTTCAGGTCAGAGAAATCTTGCGTGACCAAATAAAAACTGGGGTCTTAAAACCCGGTCAGAAATTGCCCGCTGAAGATGAACTGGCGACCCAATTTGGCGTAAGCCGAATGACGGTGCGGCAGGGTATCTCTGATTTAAGCGACGAGGGTGTACTCTATCGGCGGCGGGGAATTGGTACCTTTGTCACTCAATTCCACGTTGAGCGTGACCACAATAGACTGACCGATTTTCTTGAAACCGCGCGTGCCGAAGGCTTTGAAGCGGAAGTCCGGTTGTTGAGCCGGGAAGTTGTCCCCGCTAAATTAATGGTGGCTAAGGCCCTGGCTTTGCAAGAAACCGAACCGGTCATCCGGATTCAAACGTTGCGCCTGGCTAATGATGTACCGATGACCATTTATGACGAGTATGTGCCCTACAAAATGTGTCCTGAACTCCTGACTGAAGATTTGCGTTCGCGGCCGGCCTGGCAAATCCTCGAAACCTATGGCTACGTCATTAAACGCGCGGTGCAGCGGATCGAAGCTCGAGCAGCAGATGAGGACGTTGCCAGTGTGTTGAACATCGAAGAAGGTGCTCCCATTTTATTCAAAAACCGGATCATATCGGCTGAAGACGGAACACCCGTTGAATTGATCCTGTGTCACAACCGGGGTGACAGTTACTCAGCTAAAATGATTCTAGTGCGTTGAGATTGTCTCGCATATATCGAGCTGTCAAAGGAGGTATTAATCAATGGCTGTCGTTTCATTGCCTGAAATTATGGGACCTGCGTTCAAAGAGCGGTATGGCGTTGCTGCTATTAACACCTTTGATGACATTACCATGGATGGGGTAATCCGGGCAGCAGAAGAATCCCGGTCGCCTCTCATTATTCAAATTTCCGTTAAGACCGTGCAGTTTTGGGGTGCGGAAGTCATCAAGGATATGTTTACCGACATGGCCGGACGAGTAGCCGTGCCGGTAACGCTGCACTTGGATCACTGCCCGGACCCGGCCGTCGCTAAGACTTGCCTGGAAGTTGGCTGGAATTCGGTTTTATTTGATGGATCCGGGCTCAGCTACGAAGAAAACTTCGAGAAAACAGTCGAAATTGTTAAGCTCGCTAACCAAACCGGCGCCAGTGTAGAAGGTGAGTTAGTGACTGTCGGTGGCGTTGAAGATGGTATTGGGAGCGACGAGGAAGGTGAACTGCTGCCGATTGAAAAAGAAATTGAGTTCATCCGGGAAAGTGGTATCTACTGCTATGCTCCCCCGATTGGCACGGCTCATGGCTTTTACAAAGCCGCGCCGACCATACGTTATGAACGGATGCAAGAGCTGGTAGAGGCGACCCAAATGCCGATGGTGCTGCACGGTGGCAGCGGTCTGACCAACGACGTTTTCACCAAGTTGATCGCCTTGGGCGCGGCCAAAGTCAACATTTCCACGGACCTGAAAAAAACTTACGCCGATAGCTTCCGCACCTACCTTGAAAAGAAGCCCACCGAATATAACCCGCTCAGACTCGTCGGGGCGGTCCGGGCCGACGTGATCAAAATGGCCCAGGCTTATTTCAAGATTTTTGGCAGCGAGGGCAAAGTATGACCCGTGCATTAATTTTTGACTGTGATGGGGTGTTAGCCGATACCGAACGAGATGGGCATTTAGCGGCGTTTAACCAGATGTGGCGGGAAAAAGGCATCAACTGGCAGTGGAGCCTGGCCCAATATGCCGACAAGGTTAAAATCGGTGGGGGTAAAGAGCGTATGTCCAGTTTGGGGCAGGATGACGACTTTCGCGCCGTTTACAGCGTGCCAACTTCGCAGGATGAGTGGTGGGAGACAGTAACCGGCTGGCATAAACGCAAAAGCGAAATTTATAAAGAGCTGATCGCTTCGGGGGCCATTCCCGGCCGGCCTGGGGTAAAGCGGTTGGCTGAAGCGGCCCTGGCTCAAGGCTGGCTATTGGTGGTCTGCTCTACCTCGGCGATCTCGTCGGTGCAGGCGGTATTGTACCACGTAATGGGTCGCGATACAGCCGCCAAGTTTGCGGGCGTCTTTGCCGGCGATATGGTTAAAGCCAAGAAACCCGCGCCGGATGTTTATAATTTGGCTGCCGAAAAGCTCAATCTTAACCCTGCTGATTGCGTGGTAATCGAGGACTCGCGCAACGGACTGTTGGCTGCGGTGGCGGCGGGTATGACCTGTGTGATCACTTTCAACCAACTCACCGAAAATGAGGATTTTAGCGAGGCCGCTATTGTGCTCTCCAGTTTAGGTGACCCCGATGGCGAACAAGCCATTGTGGAGCAAAATCGCACTGGAGCCAAGCCGGCTGGTTTCTTGAGTGTCAGTGATTTGGACAAAATTCTGGTCAGTTAGAGGCGTTAAGCAGTCCGGCCAAGTTTAACAACAAGGAGGCAACAACGGAACTAATGGCTTGCATAGATAGAATCTCGGGGCATGAATATTTCATAAAATGTAACTCCTAAAAATCCACACAGTGAAAAAGAGGGCACTCCAATCCCTCGGCCGTTTGGCTTTATTTTTTAGCTTTATTTTTCAATGGAGAGGAATATGGCTCAATCCAGTCTTGAAATCGCTGAACTCATTGTTAAGACTATGGGGGAAGTGGCAATTTCCAACCGAACTTACTTTTCCGAGCTTGATGGTGTAGTAGGTGATGGTGATTTTGGCAATTCCATCGCCACCGGTTTTGAAGCAGTAACTGTAACCAAATGGGACAGTCTCAACCGGTCCAGTCCGGGTAATTTTCTCAAAGATGTGGCCCAAACCTTTATGAGCAGTGTCGGCGGGGTTTCCGGGAGCATTTGGGGAACGGCTTTTCTGCGGGCCGGCGTTAAGGCGGGCGACAACCAAGCCTTAACCACCGATGACGTGCTACAGATGCTCTGGGCAGCGGTTGAAGGTATGAAAAAACGAGGTAAATCCGACCTGGGCGATAAAACCTTACTGGATGCCTTTATCCCGGCCCTTGAAGAATTTGAGCGGGTCGTCAAAAATGGCGACACTACCCTGGCTGCCCTCCAGAGGGCTGCCCTGGTAGCTCGTCAAAAAACCGAGGAAATTAAACCCTGGGTGGCCAAACGCGGTCGGGCTTCGTACACTGGCGAGCGGAGCTGCGATACTTATGATGCTGGCTCTATTGCCATGGCGATGATAGCGGAAAAACTGGTAGAAGTGTGGGCAGCCCGGTTGTAGCAGCAGCTTGGCTCGCCCGATGACTGCACCTTGACCCAAAGGTAGACGGGCGTCACTTTACCTACTGTCCGGTCCGTCCGTTTAAAAAATGTAAAGGCCGAGTGCAACCCGGCCTTTACAGGGAATGTTTTGAACACGAAGTGGATATGCTGTAGCAGCAGCATCTCCGCGCAGCTCTTGGAATGTTAATGCCAGCGACAAGGTTTGTCAGCGGCAGCTGCGCCGTGCTCTTTGGTTATAGTATCACATCTTAGCTTATTTAGCCAAGCAAAAGAGCACCGGGCTGGACCGTAATTTCCTCGCTGGCTCTAAAATCAGGAGGAATATGGTATGATAGAAGGCCCAATTGAGCGTTTAACCAAAGTCCACCCAGATCTGGAGATCTGGTGGGACTCCTCACCCCTGGTCTATGATCAGTGGGCGCAAAAAATGCTAGGTTCCGCTGACCCGGCCCGGCGCCCCATTCTGGAAGAACAACTTCAGCAGCTTTTTAACCCCAAAAACCCGGCCGGCAGTATTGTGCGTGGCTGTACCACCAACCCCCCTCTCTCGCTGACCGCCATCAAAGCAGATCCCAAATTTTGGGATGAGTGGATTGACACCTTGATCCAAGCTAACCCCGATCTTGACCACAGAGAGTTATCTTGGCTCACTTACAAAGAGGTCATCAAACGGGGTGCAGAGCTCATGCTGCCTATCTGGCAAGCTTCGCAGGGGCGCTATGGCTGGATCTCCGGCCAATTAGATCCGCGCTTGTTCACCGAGACAGAGGTGATGATTGCCCAAGCCGAGGAATTGAGCGCTTTGCACCCCAATGTAATGATCAAGGTGCCGGGCAGCACCGAGGGCATCGACGTGTTGCAGGCCTTGGCGGCCAAAGGGATTTCTACCAACACCACTACCTGCTTCACCTTGCCCCAGATTTTGGCCTCGGCCAGAGCCACCGCTACAGGGCTGCATCTGGTTCAAAAAGGTTCCTACTACCTGCCCGAAACGGTTGATCGCACCAAATGGCGGGCAGTCGTCACTATGATGACCGGCCGGCTTACCGAACACGAGGCATTGACGGTCCAAGCCCGCCGGCGGGGCATCGAGCTAACCTGGCAAGACCGGCACTGGTTGGGGATTGCCGTCTTTCAGCGAGCCTATCGCTTGCTAAAAGAGGAAGGTCTACCCAGCAAAATGCTGGCCTGTTCGATGCGACAAGGGCCCCTGGTAGCGGGCAAGCCCAAATTCTGGGACGTCGAAAAGCTGGCTGGCGAAGTCGTGTTTACCTGTCCGCCCTATGTCCTGGAGCCGCTCATTGAAGTTGGCGATGATTTGGTCTTTGAAGACATCGAAACCGTACACGTACCGCAGCGCGTGCTCGACAAGCTGCTCCAAATCCCTTACGCCCTACAGGCTTACGATCCAAACGGAATGTGGCTGGAGCAGTTTAACGCTCACCCGGCCACGCTGGATACTGTGGCCAACTTCTCCAAGGCTATGGTCGGGTTGGAAGAATACGTGGGATGGCGCATCGAGACGGTGCGGAGGCGCCACCCGTTGGTCGCCTAAAACGTGTGTGTACCTCCCTTCTGGGAGCGGGTCTCGAAACAAGAGACATTTAAACAATTTGAAACAATATAGCCATAAGGAGTCTTTTTCAATGAAGAAACTAATGAATGACGCCAAGCAGTTTGTGCCCGAAATGATGAAGGGGATCGCCGCCGCCAACCCCGACAAAATCAAGTGGGTCCCTGAATATAACTTGATTATGCGTGCCGATGCGCCCAACCCCAACAAGGTATCAATTGTGCAGGGCTCCGGCTCCGGTCACGAACCGGCTCACATTATGGCCGTAGGCAAGGGTATGCTCGATGGCGCTTGCCCGGGTGATGTGTTTGCCGCCCCACCAATGGGGAACGTGGTTGAGTCATCTAAGCTCCTGGCCTCGCCCAAAGGTATCCTCCATATTGTAAATAACTACAGCGGTGACCGAATGTCGTTTGAAACCGCGGCTGAAATGCTGGAAGCAGAAGATATTTTGGTAAAAACTATTTACGTCGATGATGATGTCGCCGTGCAGGACAGCACCTGGACGGTTGGCCGGCGCGGGGTGGCCGGAAACTTTTTTGTGATCAAGGCTGTTGGCGCTGCCTCGGAAGAAGGCGCTTCGCTGGATGAACTGGTTGAACTGGGCCAGAAGGTCAACGATGTGACCCGCTCAATGGGAATGGCGCTCACCGGCTGTACGCCGCCGGCCAAAGGACAGCCCATCTTCACCCTGCAAGAAGATGAAATAGAAATGGGCGTTGGCATTCACGGCGAACCGGGCCGTGCCCGCAAGAAACTGGTCAGTGCCAACGAACTTGTTGACGAAATGCTTCAGGCCATCTTAACCGACCGCAAACCGATCTTCGACGAGGATGGCAACCAGACCGGTACGGCCGACCCGGTCTTTAACAGCGGCGACGAAGTAGCGTTAATGGTCAACGGGCTAGGTGGCACGCCGATCTCTGAATTGTATCTGGTTTACGGCTATGCCCACGAGCAATTAGAAAAGAAGGGGATCAAAATTTGGCGCAGCTATGTCGGCGAGTATTGCACCTCGCTGGAAATGGCCGGTATGTCCATTACCCTGTGCAAGGTTGATGATCAACTGAAGAAACTCTTCCTGGCTCCGGCAGAAATTCCAATCCGCGTCTTCTAGACTTCTGCTAAAATTGAAATCTTCATGGATGCCTTCACGGGGCGAGTCCAAACGATAATGGACCGCTCTGGTGAAGGCATTCTTTGTTGACCTCGGTGCCATTGACTGTTCGTGATTGCCAAGCCCTAATTGTTTGTGCTATAATCATTATGTTTAGTTTACCCAGAGAGGAGAAGCTGCATGGGCCGGATTATAATTATTCTGGTTGCTCTTATTATAGGGCTGGCAATCCTAACGCTGATATGCTTCGCCACCTTATTCTTTGCCCCCAACTTACCCCTTAACCCGCTTAGCCCCGAGCGGGCCACGCGTAACGCTCAAACCCGGGTGGCTCAACTTCAAGCCCAAATTCCAACCTCAACACCCGTACCGGCCGAAACCTACCCCCCGACCTGGACCCCCACCCCTACGGAGACCCCCGGCCCCACCAGAACCCCGACTGAAACCCGGACCACCACGCCCACTTACACCGGTACTCCCACCCGCACCCCCACCAATACGCCGACGGCTACGCTGCTCCCTTCCACCAATACGCCCACCACTACCCCCACCCCAACGCCCCTGCCCTTTTTTGTGGCGTCTCACTCCGGCATCAACAACTGCGCTGATCTGGGCCTGTGGGGGATGGTCAACGATGTGGACGGCCTCCCCTTGGGGGGAGTGACTGTCCAATATGGCGAAGTCGGGGTACCGGGCAGTGCCTTTCTGGTCACGACCGATAGCAACGGCCGCTTCGATGCCCGACTGATCCCGGGGACAAACAGAGCTCAGACCATCATCCCGCACACCTGGTACGCTTATGTCATCGATGGCGGCGTCCCCCAGAGTGAAGCCTTTACTTTTGAAACCGATCCCATCTACGCCGATAATCCGCCCGAATGTGATGGCCTTGACCCGGATAGCGGTAGTAACACCAACGACAACAACGACAGCAACGACAACAACGATAACAACGATAATAACGACAACAACGATAATAACAACAACAATGATAACAACGGCAATACCAATGACAATAGCAGTAATAGCAATGATAACGACGAGTTTCAAGAGCGGGGCTGCTTGCCTGATCCCTGCCGTAGCTCGGCCACGGTCAATGTCAAAGTAATCGACTGGCAGGAGCGCCCCACGGATGGTAACCTGGCGAGCGCTCTGCCCGAGATGGAGTTCTCTCCGGACGATTTTAGCTGTGAAGATTTCGATACCCAAGCCCTGGCCCAGGCCTTCTACGAAGAGAACGCCGGCCCCGTGCTCGATATCTACGGCCTCGATCCTGATCGAGACGGCCTGGCTTGCGAAGAGCTGCCATAAGGTTGGCTAACCACCGGCTTTAACGCAAAAAGGCCCCGGCAATGAAACAGTGCCGGGGCCTTTTGATTTTGGTACGATATCTGACTCTCAGGGTGTGATGGCTGGCGAAGTGGTCAACAACGGCGGCGCTGTGGCGGATGGCCCGACAGGCCGGCTGGTTGAGCCGGATGGTGTAGCGGAGCGCGAGGGGGTAAGCGGCGAAGTTGGGCTTGGCTCCTCGGCTGTGGCGGCAGAAGTTGGCGTCGCCCGGGGAGAGGGGGTGGCGGTCCGGCTGGGGCGTGGCGTTGCTGATGGGCTTGCCGTGGTCGTGACGGTCACGGTTAAGGTGGCCTGAGCGGTGATGATCTGGCTTTGGGTCAGAGTGGGGCTGGCGACCGGTTTGATCGTCTCGGCCCAGCGGGGCAGGCTGACCTGCGCATTGGCCGTGAGCTGCCTGGGCAAGCTCCCACCCTGGTTTACGGTATACAGGTTGCCGTTGTAAGTAAAGAGCAAGGTCTCGCCCGCCGGTCCCCAAACCAGTTCCGGCAGTTGGACACCCAACTCTGTTTGGAAGGGGAAGAGCTGGCGCTTGTTGCTGCCGTCGCGATCCATCAGCATAAGCTTGTAGCGGCTGGTGGCCGATTGCAGCGGCTCAAAGGCCTGACCATAGGCGATGCCGGCGTCACCCCAGACGGGATTGGCCCACATCCCCACTTGCTCGGCCACCTTAGCCGAGATCCGGCCATCCGTGCTCAGCAGCCACAGATCAAAGACCTGGCTCTCCTCCGGCGGCTCGGCGGCCAGCGGCGGCCCGTGTACCACGGCCGCCACAAACTGCCCGTCCGGCGACCAACTCAGCCCCGGCAGCCAGACCCAATCGCTAAAGGTCTGCAGCGGCGCAAAATCGATCAAGGGGGTGAGGCGGTCCTCAGGCTCGGCCACGTCCTCGGCTTGCACGTCGATCAGCCCGATCTGATCGGCCCGGGCGTAAGCCAGCTTGGTGCCATCCGGCGACCAACTGAAGCTGAGACCCCACCAGGCATACAAGCCCTGGCTGTTGGCCGGCAGCAGCTCGACCGGCTCTGGCGGCTGCTCGAGGCCCTGCTCGGCCGCCTCGGCCGGCAAGGTCAGGAGCCAGAGATCATTGTTAGCTTGCCAACCGGGTGGGCCGGCCGTGCGTTCGGCGGTGGTGTAGGCAATGAGGGTTTCGGTTAGAACAGGGGACCATTCGGCGTGAAGGACGCCTTGAATGCCGAGCGTTATCGGCTGCTCGCCGACGATGGTCGTGGAGGCCAGCCATAGCTCGTTCAGCGGCAGATCGATCTCGGCGGTCAAGGCCCGGGTATAGAGCAAGTGGCGTCCGTCCGGCGAGAGGCTGAAGACCCGTTCGTCCAAGTCACCCTCGGTGGTCAGGGCCCGGCGACTGGTGTTGATATCGCGCATCAGCCAGGCATTGCCGTTGGAGAGGTAGGCCAGCGTGCCCTCGATTGGCACAGTTGGCAGGGTGCTGGGTTGCGGCCCGACCACCAGGATCTCCGGCACCGGCTCCACCAGCGTGGTCCGGCTGACCTCGGTCCGGCTAACCTCCTGATCATCTTCGTAGACCACCCGGATGGTAATCTGCTCCTGGCCGTTGGCGCCCAGTTGGGCCAGGCGAGTCTCCCCCGGGGCGAGCGCTTCATTGACCACCGTCTCCCGCTCGAAGGGGATGGTCGCTTCCTCGGTCTCGATCTCCTCGCGAATGCGGGTGACCTTGATCTCCATCCCCGGCTCGATCTCCGCGTATAAATCCGGTGAAACTCGATCCAAATCGCCTAACTCTATCTTGGCCTGCTGGAGCGCCTCTCTGACCGTGGTTGACTGGGTGGTCAGCGTCTCACTTGATCCGTCCACCAAGATCGTCACCTGACTTGGTGACTGCGGCTGGCAGGCCGCCAGGAGCACGATCAACAAGGCCAGCAGCCAGATTTTCATGCTGACTTCAGGAAACCCCCGTGCCCCAACGCCAGCAGATCGCGCCGCGCCAGCCGCTCCCCGCTGGCCAGCCGCGGCAGCACCATGTCGATCACGTTGAAGCTCGGGCTGCGGGCGCAGCCGGGCGCGCCGACGATCGGCGTCTGGCCATGGTAGGCCAGCAGTAACAGATTGCCCGGTTCGACCGGCACGCCGTGGTGGACCAGCTCGCCGCCGGCGGCCTTGATCGCTCGGGGCGTAATGTCATCCGTATCCATAATCGAGGTTTCACCGGCGATCAAAATCAACTCGGCGCCGTCCGCCATGACCTGGTCCAGAGCGGCGCTGATCTCCTGCTCGTCTTCGGCCACGAAAGGTCCCTCGGCCAAGGCCGTGCCGTACCGGGCCAGCCGATCACGCAGAGCCGGGGCGAAACTGCCTACTACTTTCTCTCTCGCTTCCCGGCTGCCGGTTGTAATCAACACGGCCTGCTTGACCACAAACGGCTTCAGTTCGAGCAGCGGAGCCTGCCGGCGGATAATGACCTCGGCTGTTTCTAGAACGGCTTGGGGTAGGCTGTAGGGAATAATCTTAAGCGTACCGAGCCCCTGCCCGGGTTCAACCAGGCTGTTGGTCGGCAAGGTGCCGAGGGTAATTCCGGCCTGCTCATTCAGATCCAGGAGCGCCTCCACCTTGACCTTGAAGACGCCGGCCGTCTCCGCGACCAGGTTAACCCGGCCGGTGATAGCCTTGCCGGCGGTGATGCCGGGCGCCGTGAGCAACTCGCCCAGACGCCGGGCCGCTTCGTTCTCATCGAGGTCGGCCGCTTCCAGAATGGCTACGAAAACCTGGGTTTTACCCAGCTCCTGCAGCAGGGCCACATCGCCGGCAGCCAGAGTCTTGCCCTTGCGCAGGATGCGCCGACCATCGGCTCCAGTTTGGTTATGGACGAGAATATGCCCGACGGCTTCGTCGAGCGGGAGTGGCTTGACAATCATCGCTTGGCCTCCCTTGGCGTAGGTGGGCTAGATTCTAGCAGTTTGCCCGGCTTTGATCAAACCTCTTACCCCAAGGCGATCATCTCAATCTCGACAGCGGCGCCCAGCGGCAGGGCCGCCACCTGCACCGTGCTCCGGGCCGGCGGCGCCGCGGCGAAGAAGCTGCCGTAGACTGCGTTGACCTTGGCAAAATCGGCCATGTTGGTCAGGAAAATGGTGGTCTTAACTACCTGCTCAAAGCTGCTACCGGCGGCGGCGAGCACCTGACTGAGGTTTTGCATCACCTGCCGGGTTTGGACCTCGATCCCGCCCTCGACCAGTTGGCCGGTGGCTGGATCTAGCGGTGTCTGGCCCGAGCAAAAAACAAAGCCGCCGCTTTTAACGGCTTGCGAGTAAGGCCCGATCGCGGCCGGGGCCTGCGGGGTAGAAACGATCGTTCGGTCTGATGACATTTTTTTAGCTCCTTTGTCCAGATTGGTTCAATCTCTAAGATTGAACCAATCTCAGCATTTATTATTGTAATCGCCTGCTTAGACCAGGCTGGGCATCCCCTGCCAGAGGGCCAAGTCTTCGGGTAAATCGATGTCTAGGGCCAACGCCGCCGAGTGGTAAACCCGCGGCTGAAGCCCAATCTGCCGGACTGCTTGTTGGTGCTCGGCGAAGCTGCCCGGCCCAAAATGGACGTCAATGAGATGAGGCGGATGCAACAGCAGCGCGTTGGTGCCCTCGGTTCGGCGGCAAGGAGCGATGACGACAGAGGGAGAGTCTTGCCCGAGGTGGATCATCTGCTCCAAGTGCGCCAGACTCAACCAGGGCAAATCGGCCGGCAAGATCAATGCGGCTTGTCCCCGCCGGGTAAGGACCCACTCCAGGGCTTGCCGGACGGCGGCATTTAAGGTGGTGCCGCTTTCGACCAGACTCCAGGCGCCCGCCTGTTTGGCCAGGCGGCGCGTCGCCGTATCCCGGGAGATGACCACCACCTGGCCAACCTGGATCGCCAGGTTGACGGTCCGCCACAACAAAGCCCGGCTTAACCGGACGCGCTCATCGACCGAAAGGATGGAAGAAAGTCGCGTTTTTGACTCGGCAAAAGGTTTGGCCGGGATAATGACAAATAAGTTATCCATGACCGATCACTCCAGCTACCACTGATCACTTCAGGCCGGGCGAGCCTGGCCTAATTTGCTGGCTAAAATGGCTTCCAGCACCCCTCCGGCGACGGCCAGAGACTTATCGCTGATGGTAAAGCAGTGCTCAATCACGCCACGAGGATCGAGGTCCCCGATTTTGGCGCCGGGGGAAACCTCAACCGCCTCGTGGATGAGTCCGCGCAGTACCCCGGCAAAGGGCGCCCGTACCTCACGTCCAGCCACCGTGGCGATCAACTGCCCTTCAGTCAGGGGGTCACCGATTCTGGCTGCGGCGATGACTCGTCCGGCCGCCGGGGCGCGCAGAACCCGATCGGCGGCGTAGCCTTTGACCACGCCCGGGGTCTTGGTGTCAGGTTCCGCCGGCCCTTGATCAATCACCCGTCCCAGATTATGGCCGCGATTGGTCTCGATCACGACGTGGCAATCTTGCCCGGCGCTGAAACCCGGCCCCAGGGCGATGACCAGCGGCGCATCCTGGCGAGTCGTGCCGGTATTGACCTTGGCCAGGATGGCATCGACCACCACCGCCGGCCGCAAGGCCGAGATAGCCGCTGCTGGCGGATCAACCAGAACCGGGATCACGTCCGTCGCGGCTAACTGCCGGGCCGCCTCAAAGCTCTCCACTCGCCGGGCGACCACTCCCTCAACCCGGGTTTCGCCGCTGTAAACGGCCTCGCCAAAACAGACGGTGCGGCGGACAAAGAGCGGGGCCGGTAACTCGGTCATGACCAGCGCGAAACCACTCCGCTTCAGGCGATAAGCGACGCCGCTGGCCAGATCGCCGGCGCCTTTGATCAAGACCAGAATCTGACTAAGACTGAGCGGTTCGCTTCGCTTCATCGTACCCCGGCTCGCTGCATCATCTCTAAACTGAGGCGGTTGTGCCGGTCGATGACCGGCCCCAGTTCAAAGGGCAGAAATTGGCTCTCTTCGACCACGACCCGGCCGTTGATGACCGACAACCACACCTGGACCGGGGCGCAGGTTAGCAGGCTGGCCACCGGATCGGACAAGGCGCCGGCGTGAGTGAGATCATCCACTCGAAAAGCGACCAGATCGGCCGCTTGGCCCGGCGCCAGCACCCCGATGTCGTCCCGTCGGAGCACCCGGGCTCCGCCCAGCGTGGCCAGCTCTAAGGCTTCGCGGGCGGTGAAGCGGTCGGCCCGGGACTCGAAGCCGGGCCAGCCCACTCGCTGCAAGAGCATGGCCTGCCGGGCCTCGCCCAGCATGTGGTTGCCATCGTTGCTGGCCGAGCCGTCGACACCGAGGCCGACCCGGACTTGCCGGTCCAGCATCTCCCTGATCGGAGCAATGCCGGAGGCCAAAATCATATTGCTGCTGGGGCAGTGACAGACCCCGGTTCGGGTCCGGGCCAGCCAGTCGACCTCGGCCGGGTTGGGGTGGACCATATGGGCGAACCAGACATCCTCGCCGGCCCAATCAAGCGAGTCGGCATAGTCGATCGGGCGTTTGCCGAACATCTCTAGACAGAAGCGATCTTCGTCCTTAGTTTCGGCCAGGTGGGTGTGAAGATTGACCAGCGGGTACTGGCGGGCCAGAGCCGCCGACTCGCGCATCAAGTCGCCGGTGACGCTGAAAGGCGAACATGGGGCCAGCCCGATCCGCAGCATCGAGAAGGGGTTCGGATCGTGGAAGGTTTCAATCGCCCGGACGCAGTCCTTGATGATGTTCGGCTCCGGGTCGCAGACCCGGTCGGGCGGCAGGCCGCCCTGGCTTTCGCCCAGGCTCATGCTGCCGCGGGTGGGGTGGAAGCGGACCCCGATCTCCTGGGCCGCTTGAATCTCATCATCGATCCGGCTGCCGTTGGGGAAAAGGTAGAGATGGTCGGCCACGGTGGTGCAGCCGCTCAACACCAGCTCGGCCAGGCCGATTTTGGCGCTGACATAAACGGATTCCGGCGTCATTTCGGCCCAAATTGGGTAGAGGAATTTGAGCCAGTCGAACAGGATCATGCCATGCCCGGTGCCGATGGTCCGGGTCAACGTTTGGTACAGGTGGTGGTGGCAGTTGACCAGGCCGGGCAGCACCACGCAGCCGCTCGCGTCGATGACCTGGTCCAGCCCGCCGCTGGCTAGCTCGGGCTGCGTTTCGGCCAAATAGGACTCAACGTCCGCGCTGGGGCCCACCCAGCGGATCTGGTGATCTTCGATCAGGACCGCGCCGGCTTTGATCTCCTCCCGGCTCTCGTTCATTGTGACTAACACTTCAGCATTTTTGATCAGTAACCAGGCCATTGGGCCTCTCCTCAGTAGATAGGAGGGCAAACCTTGGTTTGCTCGCAGAGCAAGCTCTGCACTCCATTTTTAGGGTCGTGACTGCCTGATTGACCTAGAATTTAAGGCGGGCGATGAGGGCTTTAGCCGCCTCAACCGCCTCGGCCGAGAGCGAGGTGCGCTC
Source organism: uncultured Chloroflexota bacterium (assembly GCA_937864185.1). Taxonomy (GTDB): domain Bacteria; phylum Chloroflexota; class Anaerolineae; order 4572-78; family J111; genus JAGRBY01. The sequence continues at coordinate 16,503 of CALMIS010000204.1, read as the reverse complement.
AACATCCCAGTGCTCTAAAGGAGCAGTCGCATCGAGCCCCAACTTGGCCGACATGCCATCGACCGAGGAGGGATCGAGTCGGTTGCAAAAGACCTTGGGCACCACGAACAGATCGGTGTCCGCCTGAAAGCGGGTCGCCAACGCCCACAAGACATCCTCTTCATTATAAATGTCGATGTCGTCATCGACAGCCACGGCCAGCTTGACGTAAGCGTCCAGGCCAAAGAGTAGCATCAAGGCCTGGCGCGCCTGGCCTTCGGCCGTCTTATCAAGCGCCAGGTAGGCGTGGAAGTGAGTGCCGGATTTTGGATAGTTGAGGGCCACCACGTTGGGAACCACCTCTTTCAGCCGCTGGAAGACGTGCGCTTCCTTGGCGACACGGCCCAGCAGCAGGTGCTCGGTGGAGTAGCCGGGGATGATATCGAGAAAGATCGGCCGGGCCCGCCGGGTAATGGCCTTGACCACAAATACATTCCGGGTTGAGCGGAAGGTGGAGTAGCCGGTGTACTCGCCATACGGCCCCTCATCCTCGTGGACGCCGGCCAGAATTTCACCTTCGAGCACGATTTCCGCGTTGGCCGGCACTTCCACGTCGATGGTCTGGCACTTGACCAGCTCCACCGGCTCGTTCAGCAGCGCCCCGGCGATATCAAACTCATCGACCTCCATGGCCACTTTGGCCCCGGCCGCGATGTGGACCGCCGGATGGGCGCCCAGCACGACCGCCACTTCCAGATTTTGGCCACGCGCTTCGCAGCGCATGAGGTGATCCCAAATATGGCCACGCGAGTGCAGGCTCGCCCCAAACCGATTCTGGCCCTTCAACTGCAGCCGCTGGTAACTAAGATTGCGCCCGCCCGTATCCGGGTCTTTGCAAACCAAAATGCCGGAGCCGATATAACGCCCGGCATCTTGTTGGAAGTGCCGGCTAATCGGCAGCAGGCCGGCATCGACCGCCTCACCGGTAATCACTACCTCCTGGACCGGCCCGGAAGCGATGATCCGGGGCGGTTGGGGGTTGGCCTCGGCTTGCAGCCAGGCGTGATTGAATTCACTCGGTGCTTCAACACCGGCAATTTTAGCAATTCGGCCGCGGTCGGCAAAAATGTTGGCCACGACCGGCATGTCAAAACCCTGGGGCTGCTCAAGATAGAGCACCGGAAATTTCTTGCGCCGCTCCAGCTCCAGCACCAGCGCGGTCGGCAGGTAATCGAGATCGACCGGCTCGGTCACCCGCAAAATTTCATCAGGGTTAAGTGAGTCCAAATAGGCTCGTAGAGATGTCATTACGATCTCCTAATGCGGACCAGGCCGCAACCAAGAAGGGCTCAATTCTCAGCGCAGAATACGTGGAATGAGAGCATGTTCATTCTACCGTTCTATCAATTCTGTTCTTATTGGCTTTGGCTCCGGATTCAGGGCCTTGCCAGCGGCGAAACAGATCCTCGGCCAGCTCGATGTCGAATAAATCTAAGACCCGGTTGACGGTTTGGTTAATGATGTCATCTACCGTCTGGGGCCGGTGATAGAAGGCCGGCGCCGGCGGCATCATGATCGCCCCCATTTCGGTGGCCTGGGCCATCAGCCGGATGTGGCCCAGGTGGAGCGGCGTCTCGCGCAGGACCAGGACCAGTTTGCGCCGGTCCTTCAGGACCACGTCCGCTGCCCGCAAAATGAGATTATCGCTGTAGACATTGGCGATGCCGGATAGGGTCTTCATCGAGCAGGGAATGACCGCCATGCCCACCGTTTTGTAAGAGCCGGAAGAGATGGCGGCGGCGATATCGCCAAAGCTGTGGACTTGATCGGCCAGGGCTTCGACCTGGTCGACGGCGTAGTCGGTCTCGAGCAAAATCGTCCGCTTGGCGGCGTTGCTCATCACCAGATGGGTTTGGATGTCGGGGACGTTTCGCAGGACTTCCAGCAGGCGAATGCCGTAAATGGCCCCGCTGGCCCCGGAGATGCCGATAATTAAGCGTTTCAAGCGAGGGTTGCCTCCGTTCATAAAGGGACTTCGTCGCGATGGCCGAAGCCGAGTGAGTTATCGATGAAGTACAGCCGGGTGGGGGTGACTTTGTACCAGGCAATCTTGCTCATCGCTTTGATAATTTCAGCCGGAGCCTGGCTGAGCCGGCCGACCACGGCAAACTTTTGGCCGTACAGCCCGATCGCCTTGACCTGCTCCGCGCCTTGCAGCCGGCGAGCTTCGCCTTCAAACTGCACCCCCTTGATCTCAGGCCAGTCATTATAGTCCTCTTGAATGGTGCCCGCCACCTGAGGATTAAGCGCCAGATTTTGGCTGTGGCGGCTGGTCGGGGCTGAGAGAAAGTAAAAGTTGAAACCGTCGTTGACATAAAAGACAGCCGCGGCCCAGACACCAGCCGGTCCGGTGGTGGCCAGGGTCAAGACGTGGTGATCGTGCAAATAGCCGCTGACTCTTTGGCTTAGAGAACTAGACATGGCTCGTCTTTTTACCGGCCATCATCAAGCCGACCTCCTCCACCAGCTCCCACTTGGCCGGCAGCTCCCCGACGATCTGGCCTTCATACATCACCAAAATCCGGTCGCTCAGGGCAAATAGCTCTTCCAACTCGGTGGAGATAAGCAGCACGGCCGTGCCCGTCTCGCGCTGGGCCAGGATTTGCTGCCGCACAAACTCCGTGGCCCCAATGTCGATGCCGCGGGTGGGTTGATTGACCAGCAAGCATTTGGGTTTGCGGTTGAGTTCGCGGGCCACCACCACTTTTTGCTGGTTTCCTCCGGAAAGATTGGCGATGGCCTCTTCGACAGTGGCCAGCCGCACGGCGTAGCGCTTGGTTAACTCACCGGCGTGGGCCATAATTTTTCGGAAGGCTAAAAAGCCCTTCTGGGCAAACGGGGCGGCATTGTAATCGTGCAGGATGAAGTTCTCGGCTACGGAGAAAGGCAAGACGATACCCCGCCGGTGCCGATCTTCAGGGACGTGGGCCAGCCCCAACCGGCTCAGCCGGCGCGGCGATAGGTTGTGAGCCAGCGTCCCGTCTAACTCGATTTGCCCGCCGGCGATCGGCAGCAAGCCGGCCAGGGCCAGGGCCAGTTCGGTTTGGCCGTTGCCGGAAACGCCGGCAATGCCGACGATTTCATCGGCCCGGACCTCGAAGGAGATATTGTTGACCGCCGGCAGGCCGCGTTCGTCGTTGACCCGCAGGTTGGAGACGGCCAGGACCACCTGGCCCGGCTGGCCCGCCCGGGCCGGCAGCTCCATCAGCACTTCCCGGCCGACCATAAGCTTGGCCAGGGCCCGCGGATGGGTGTCGGCGGTGTTGACCGTGGCCACTTCCTGACCATCGCGCAGCACGGTCACCCGATCGCTGACCTGGATCACTTCATCCAGTTTGTGGGTGATAAAGATAATGGTTAGGCCGCGATCGGCTAACCCCCGCAAAAAGCCCAGGAGCTGCTCCGTTTCTTGGGGCGTTAGCACGGCGGTGGGTTCATCCAAGATCAGCAGGTCGACGCCGTGGTAGAGGGCCTTTAGAATCTCGACTCGCTGCTGCTCGCCCACCGACAAGTGACTGACCAGGGCTTTGGGATCGACTTTGAGGCCGAAATCCTGGCTGAGGCTTTGAATACGAGCCTCGACCTGGGCCAGATCGTTGAGGACTTTCCAGGCGGGATGCTCGCCCAAAATCACATTCTCGGCGACGGTCAAGGTGGGTACCAGCATGAAGTGTTGGTGGACCATGCCGATCCGCAGGCGAATGGCATCCTTGGGCGAGCGAATCTGAACCGGCTGGCCGTTATAGAAAATTTGGCCGGAGTCGGGTTGGAACAGGCCGTACAGGACGCTCATCAAGACAGTTTTGCCGGCGCCGTTTTCGCCCAGCAAGGCATGGATCTCGCCCCGGCGGACGTCTAGATTGATCCCTCGGTTGGCCAGCGTGCCGGGAAATGATTTGACGATCTTCTCCATCCGCAGCAAAGGGGCGGGCTCGCTCATCATCGTGTCGCTCATTTGCGGTAAGGGACCCCCAACGCCGCCGGCATCTCCGACCGCTTGCTGACGCTAATCAAGACGATGATGGTGGCCAGGTAGGGCAAGACCTGCAAAGATTGGTAGGGGATTTGCAGATCCGGGATGGCCTGTAAGCGAAGCTGCAAGGCAAAGAAAGCCCCAAACAACAACGAGCTGCCCAAGATCCCCCACGGCGACCAGCGCCCAAAGACCACAATCGCCAGGGCGATGAAGCCGCGGCCGGAGGTAATACCTTCGACAAACTGGTTGGTCTGGGCGATGGTCAAAAATGCCCCACCGGTCGCCGCCAGCACCGCCCCGATGATGACCGCGGCATAGCGCGTCCGGCTGACGTTGATGCCGACCGTATCGGCGGCTTTGGGATGCTCGCCGACCGAGCGCAGGGAGAGGCCGAACGCGGTTTTGTACAGGACAAAAGTAGCCAGGGGCACTAACACGAGCGTGCCGTAGACCATCAGGTTGTGCCGGAACAGGACTTCGCCCAAAAAGGGCAGGTCGCTCAAAAGGGGGATGGTTAAGGGCGCGAACGTCTCTACCCCTTGGGGCGTGCCCACAAACAGACCCCGGTAGAAAAAGCCGGTTAAGCCCAGTCCGATCAAATTGAAGGCCGCGCCAACGACAATCTGGTTGGCCTTGATCGTAACCGTAAACAGGGCAAAAACCAGACCGCAGACGGTGCCGATGGCGACCGTCGCCAGCAGACCCATCGCCAGGCTGCCGGTGAAGAGCACGCCGGTGAAGGCCGTCAGCGCGCCGGCCAGCATAATCCCTTCCAGACCGATATTGAGCACGCCGGCTCGCTCGGCAAACATCTCGCCGATGGCCGTGTAAATCAGGGGCGTGGCCATCCGCCAGGTGGCTGCCAAAACCGTTTGTAAGGCGATAAGGAGAACCGCAGCGTCCATCGTCTAAACTCTCCGTCTCTTAAAGTGCAGTTGGTAAACGCCAAAGGCCACCACGGAAAGAATGACCAGACCCTGAATGGCAAAGACCATCACCGACGGAATCTTGGCGTTCATCTGCATCACTTCGGAGCCGGAGCGGAGCGCGCCGAACAGAATGCCGGTGAAGATCACGCCGATCGGATGATTGTTGGCCAGCAGGGCCACGGCAATACCCTCGAAGCCGTAGCCGGGCGAGATCGTCTGGAAGAGCCGGTAGGTTAGCCCAGCCACCGTCACCGCCCCGGCCAAGCCGGCCAAACCGCCGCTGATGGCCATCGCCAGCAAGATATTTTTCTTGACATCGATGCCGGCATAGCGGGCCGCTTCGGCGTTGATGCCCACCGCTCGGATGGCATAGCCGATACTGGTTTTGAAGATGACAACATAAAAGACGAAAGCCAGCGCCAGGGCCAGCAAAAAGCCGATATGGAGCCGGGTCGGGGGCAGGAAGCGCAGCAACCGGCCCGCTTCGGCGATTTGGGCCGTTTGCGGAAATTTGCCGGCCTCTTCGATTAGCGGGCCGGTGACCAGATAACTGGTGCCGATCGTGGCCACAAAGTTTAGCATAATGGTGGTCACGATTTCGCTGGCCTCAAAGCGAACCTTCAGGTAACCGGCCAGCATCCCCCACAGCGCCCCACCGATCACGCCCAGGATCAGCACGATCGGCACCAGGAGCAAGCTTGGCAGGCCTGACAGCAGCAGCGCGCCGGTCACGCTTAAGACCGCCCCGGCGTAAAATTGACCTTCGGCCCCAATATTCCATATGCTGCACCGGAAAGCCACAGCCAGACCGGTGCCAATCAAAATTAAAGGCGTGGCATTTAGCAGGACCTCGGTGAAGGTCCGCAGATCACTAAAGGCCCCCTCCCACATGACCTGATAGGCCAGCACGGGATTGTAACCGGCCGCGAAGAGGATCAGTCCCCCGACCGCCAGGGCCACCAAAATGGCGGCGATCGGCGGCAAGACGCCCAACAGGCTGCTCAGCAGCCGTGAAATCACCGAGGCGGGTCGGTGGGCATCGTCCGCTAAGGCCCGGGTGGGTCTCAAGAGGGAGTCTGGAGATTGGGAGTCTTCCATGCCCTGCTTACCTGTCTTGATCTTTATGGCTGAATATAGATTGGGTTCTCTTGGAGTTTTCATGGTACAAACCGGATAGTGCGTAGTGCGTAGTGCGTGTTTCCGATTAAGGACTACGCACTACGCACTACAAGCACATCTACCCTTTGAAATCCAAAAGAGCCAAAAAATCCCTTAAATCGCTTTAGTTTACCGGCGCCAGCGTATCGACTTCGCCGTTGACGATTTGCTGCTTGGCGTTGTCCACCGCGGTCATGACCTCTGCGGGAAGGTCAGCGCCCTCGACAAACTCCAGCCACATCACATCTTCGTCGGCCAGGCCAAACTCGATATTGCTGGTGGGTTCAAAGGTGCCTTCCTTGACTTCCTTGGCAATGCGCACGACGCCGTTGCCGTAATAGGCAAAATAGTTAGCCAACACATTCTCCGGCGCTTTGTCCGTGAAATCGCCGAATACGCCAAAGGTCTTAACTTCCGGCCCGGCTTCGGAGACGGCCTGATAAACGCCCAGGCTGGCCACGTCCGCATCCGGGACCACAAAGTCCGCCCCTTCCGACATCATGCTGACGGCGGCTTCCTTAGCTGCCGCCGCATCGGTGAAGTTGCCGATGTAGGTGCTGCTGACCGGGAAATCGGGGTTGACGCTCTTGGCGCCGTTGATGAAGCCGGTCAACGCTTCGGAAATTGGGGGGATCTCCATCCCGCCGACAAAGCCTGCGCCGTCGCCCATTTCGGCGGCCATCACGCCCATCAGATAGAAAGGCTGGCTGGAGTCGGTATTGAGGCCGATCACGTTGCCTTCATAAATACGGCTGCTCGAAATGAAGAAATAGGTGTCGGGATACTCTTTGGAGACCGTCAGGGCCGCGTCCTGAAACTCAAAACCGTGACCCAAGACCATATCAAAACCCTGGCTAGCGTAGTCCCGGAAGGCCTTTTCAAAAGCGGCCGGGTTTTGCTCCAGCTCGACATAGCTAATCTCCGCGCCCAAGTCTTTTTCAATGGTCAGGAGGGCGTTGTAAGCAATCGAGTTCCAGCCCTGGTCGTTCACCGAGCCCGGACTTAAGAGGCCCACTTTAAAAACATCGTCTCCTGTTTCGGCGGCCTCTGCTTCAGGAGCAGCCTCTTCAGCGGCCGGCGCGGCGGCTTCTTCTTGTTCAGCCGGCGCGGCGGCAGGGGGAGCCGCGGGAGCCGCCCCACCGCAGGCAGCCAGTAAAATCAGTACGGCAAAAATAATGGGCAAACTGAGTATATATTTTACTTTCATGACTTTCTCCTCCAACATTAGAATAGGTGAGTTCAAGGTTAGGCAGGGCTAGGTCAAGGCACTCGGTTCGATAGGCAGCCTCCTTTTCCGCCCCTATTTTCCCTCAAACCGGGATCTTGCACAACTCGGCGGCATTGTGGCCAATCATGCGGTAGACTTCGTCCTTCGAAGCCCCGACGCCGAGCGGGGGCGGCAGATGCAAGTTGGTCACCATCCGGAGCGTTTGGCCCATCGCCTGCGGGGAGCAGTCGCTCTCGTAGACGATCTTGCCGGGACCCAGGGCGTAAAACATCTCGATCAGCTCGGGCATTTGCACCCAACTGGTGCCCAAATAAACATTGTCGTGAGTCCGGGCCAGCAGAATGGCTTCAAAGGCATTGCTGGGCACGTTATTGGCCCCGGAGTGGGCGCAGATAATCGGCACATCGGCGAAGGCGGCCGCCACCGGCGCGATTTGCGACGGTAAGGAATAAGGCGACTCGCCCATGTGAATCATAACCGGCACCGCCAACTCCCGGGCCAGTTCAAAGACCGGATAGATCATCGCCCGGCTGGCCTCGCCGGGGAAAGGCCGGTAGGCAGGCAGATAGTAGTTGTGCATGCTGGGATGGAGCTTGACCATGCGCAGATTATAATCCTCTTTCCAGGCCCGGATCTGGTCAAGCTGATCGATGAGGGAGTAGCGGGGATTGATGACCGGATTAAAGTAAAGCCGGTCCGGATATTTCTTGATGCTTTCCAGCACGTACTGATGCGACTCGGCGATGGAGCGATGGTCCACGGAGGTCAAGCCCAGGCCGGTCATGACCACAGCCTTTTCGACATGCTTAATTTCGCCCATCACCTCATAGTCGCGGTCCATCATAGCGATCAACTGCTCGACCGTGAAGCGCGGCCCCCAACCCCAAACCGGCTCCCGGTGCGGAATAATGTGACAGTGGGGATCAATCACTGAGTAGGTCATCGTTCATCCTTTCCTTGCAATTTCGAGACCCAGCAGCCGGGCCAGGTTGCCACCCAGAATTTGGCGCGTATCCTCGGCCGAGAGGCTCATGCCGATGGGCGGCTCAAAGGTTAAGGCCTCTTCGACATTCATCAGTTGCTGGGTCGGTTCCAGCGGCGGGCAGTTGCTGCCAAAGAGTACCCGCTCCGGTCCGATGGTATGCACCGCCTCGATCAGCATGTGGGGCATCGCAAAGCTGGTTTCGACGTAGACATTCTCGTGCCGGCCGGCGACCAGGAGGGACTCCACCGTAAACATCTCGCCTTGAGTGCCCAAGTGCGCGATAATCATTTTGACCTCAGGAAACGCCCCGGCCACAAAATCGACCGTCGCCGGGACCGCGTAAGGCTGCTCGCCGGTGTGGATCAGAATCGGGAGGTCCAATTCACGGGCGATTTCAAAGATAGGATACAGCATCTGTTTCGAGCCTTCACCCTCGCTCGGGGTCTGGATCGGCAGCCAATACTTGTGCAGCGAGGGATGAATATAGAGCATCTTGAAGCCTTGCTCGCGGACCATGCGCTTGATCGCTGCTTTGACCGGGTCGCTCCACAGCCGGGCGTGAATGACAATGCCGCCGATTAAGCGGTCCGGGTATTGGGCCACGCTTTCACAAACGTAGCGATGTTGCTCCTCAAACGAGAGGGTTGAGGTCGGCACGGTGTCGCCCAAGGCCGGAAAGACAACCGCTTGATCGATCCTCCGGCCCGCTTCGCCCAAGACCGTGCGGGGCGCGTCGAGTTGGGCGATCAGCTCCTCGGCTAGAAAGCGGGGGCCCCAGCCGATAACATTATCAGCCGTGCGGCTGATGTGGGTAATGCAGTCAATGATCGGTATCGTCATCTCGATTCTCCTGACTTCGCTCGTGCTTTTTCTTTTAGCGCCTGCAAAACTTTCTCCGGGGTAATGGGCAGATCTCTAATTCTGACCCCGATGGCGTCAAAAACGGCGTTGGCAATCGCCGGACCGATCGCCATAATGGGATCTTCGCCCACGCCTTTAGCTCCAAATGGCGCGGTTGGGTCGGGGTACTCTTCCAAAATAATCGTTTTGATCGGCGGCATATCCAGGGCCAGCGGCATCTTATAATCCACAAAGCCGGCATTGAGCGAGCGGCCCGTCCGCGGATCGATTAGATAATCTTCGGTCAGACTGTGGCCGATACCCTGCTGGATCCCGCCTTCGATCTGGCCCTCGACGCCGATGGGGTTGATGGCCTTGCCCACCTCGTGGACAGCCACTACCTGCTTGACCGCCACCTGCCCGGTTTCCAGATCGACTTCCACCTCGGCAAAGTGAGCGGCAAAGGAGTAGGCCACTTTGGCCTCGTGGCTGGCCTGGCCGATCAGGCTGGGGGCGGGGGTGCTGCCCTCGCCCTGGATCAAAGCCTTCACGCTCGTCCGGCTGGCCGGCACCCCCTTGACGAAAACGTGGCCGGCCCGAATCTCCAAATCTGCCACGGCCGCTTCTAACTTCTCCGCAGCCAGTTGCAGCAACTGCTCTTTCAGATCCGCCGCTGCCTTCTTGACCGCGCCGCCCCCAACATAGGTTGTCCGGCTGCCGTAAGCGCCAATGTCGAACGGCGTGACCTCGGTATCGCCGCTGATGATCTGGATGTCTTCGAAGGGCAGGCCGAGTTCCTCCGCCGCAATCTGGACCATCGCCGTCTGGGCGCCGGTGCCCAAATCGGCGATGCCGGTGAACAGGTTAACCGTGCCGTCCTCATTCATTTTGAGCAGCGCGTTGGAAACCTCTTTGATGTCCGGGTAGGCGCCGCTGCTGTGCATTTCGGTGCCCACGCCCCAGCCCCGCCGCAGCACACCAGCCTGCTGGGCCGCGGTCTTCTTTCGGGCCTCGTACCAGTTGGTTGCCGCTGCCCCGCGCCGCAGGCACGCGACCAGGCCATCGCCTAAGACCGGATGCCCCGAGGGGCTGCGGTCGCCATCGCCGACTGCGTTCTTGATTCTGAAGTCCACCGGGTCCCAGCCCAGGGCGTGGGCGATCTCATCCATCTGGCAATCGAGGGCAAAGAAGGCCTGGACCGCGCCAAAGCCGCGAAACGCGCCGGCTACCGGGCTGTTCGTATAGACGGCGCGACCCTCAATTTTTTGGTGTGTTTCACAGCGGTACAGCGAGGCAATATCGAGGCAGCCCACCGCCGTAATCCCCAAGCCGTGCGAGGCGTAGGCGCCGGTATTGGCCGTGTACAGCACTTCCCGAGCTGTTAAGGTTCCGTCGTTTTTGACGCCCTGTTTCAAATAGACCGTAACCGGATGCCGGGTCTTGCCGCCCAAAAACGTCTCTTGGCGAGTGTACTCCATTTTGACCGGCCGCCCGCTCTTTTTGGCCAGCAGGGCGCAGATAAATTCGTGCTGGTAAAGGTCTTGCTTGGCGCCAAAGCCGCCGCCCATATGCTCGACCACTACTCGAATCTTGTGCAGCGGGATAGCCAGCACTTCGCTCAAAATGCCGCGCACCATAAACGCGCATTGGGTCGAACTCCAGACGGTCAGTTTGCCGCTCTGATCGAAATGGCAGACACAGGCGTTCGGTTCCATATAGCAGGGTACCGGCCGGCCGGTGGCATAGACGTTTTCAAAAATCCGGTCGGCCTCGGCGAAGCCTTGCGCGACGTCGCCCCGTTCGAGCCGGAAGGGCGGCCCTACCAGATTTTGCTCGGTTTCGTGGATTTGAGGCGCGCCCGGTTGCATCGCTGCCGCGGGGTCGAAGACGGCCGGGAGTACTTCATACTCAATCTCGATCAGATCGAGCGCAGCCTCGGCTATCTCCTCACTGATGGCGGCCACGGCGGCCACCCCGTCCCCGACGTACCGGACCTTGTGATCAAAAATATACTGGTCGGCCACCAACCCGCCGGCTCGAGGCGGCGGCGCGCCTTTGTGCTTGACTCGGGGGACGTTATCTACGCTCAAGACGGCCTTTACTCCCGCCAGGGCCAGAGCCGGGCCGGGATCCACCCTGACCACCCGGGCGTGAGCGTGCGGGCTGCGCTTGATTCTGCCGTAGAGCATGCCGGACAGGGCGTAATCGGCCGCATATCTGGCCGCCCCGGTCACTTTTTCGATGCCGTCGACCCGGGCCGGACTCTGGCCCACGACTGTAAATTCAGTTGCCATCGGTGTTTCCTAACGCGGACAAGGCCGCTTTGCTACCAAGGCCGCTTTGCTACCAAGGCCGCTTTGCTACCAAGCCGCAGCCAAAAAAGGATTCAACGCAAAGTCGCTAAGAGGCAAAGACGCAAAGTTTCGATTTCTATCCTTACGCTTTGGCCCCTTCTCGCCTTTGTGGTCCGTTTGAGTTACGCACTACGCATTACGTAATTGAAGAATTTAAATCTGGCGACTGCCTACCTCTATCTCCGTGTTCAAGATCGCTGCCACAATCTTGGCAAAGCCCGTGCAGCGACAGATATTGCCGGCGATAGCCACTCTGACCTCAGCCTCGCTTGGCCGCGGATTCTGATCGAGCAGGGCCTTAGCTGCCATCAGGATGCCCGGCGTGCAGAAGCCGCATTGAGCCGCGCCATATTTCAGAAAACTGGTCTGGAGCGGGTGCAGCTTCAGACCGGCCTCGGTCACCGTGGCCAACCCTTCCACCGTTTCCAGCACCGCCCCATCGGCTTCGACGCCCAGGACCAGGCAGGCATTGACCGGCTGGCCGTTCATAATGACCGTACACGCCCCGCAGTCGCCCACATCGCAGCCCTTTTTGGTGCCGGTTAAGCCGGCCTCAGTTCTCAACACATCTAGCAGGGTTCTAAACGGCTCAACGGCTAAGGTCTGGCGCTCGCCGTTGATCGTGACCTCAATTATTCGTTTCACCATCTCTGCCTCCCGCCCGTTTGACGGCCTCGCTGAGGGCTCGCCGGGTCAAAACCTCGACCATCTCCCGCCGGTACTCGGCGCTGCTGCGCACGTCGCTAATGGGCCGGGCCTCGGCTTGAGCGGCTGCGGCGGCTGCGGCGATGGCCGCCGGCTCGACGATCTGGCCGGCCAAAAGCTGTTCCGCCCGGCGCGCCCGGATCGGGGTCGGGGCTACCGCGCCGAGCACAATCCGGCTGGCCTCACACCGCTCTCCAGCCATAGTCAGCGAAACGGCCACGCCGACCGTGGCCAGTTCCATCGCCTGCCGGCGACCATGCTTGAGATAAACCTGGCCGGTCCCATCGGGCGGAGAAGGGATGATGATGTGGGTCAGGATTTCATCTTGGGCCAGGATCGTTTGGCCGGGGCCGGTAAAAAAGTCTTCTAGAGGAATTATCCGTTCGTCGCGGGGGCCAAAGAGCTTAACCGAGGCGCCAGCCGCCATCAGCGGCGGCAGGGTATCGGCCGAAGGCGACGCCCGGCAGATATTGCCGGCCACGGTGGCCCGGCAGCGAATCTGGATCGAGGCCAGATCCCGGGCGGCCTGGGCCAGGCCGGCGTAGTTTTTGGCCACAATGGCGGAGGTTTCGACCCGCCGGACCGTGACTAAAGCCCCCAGGCTCAAACCCTGCTCTTCGTCGTAAACCAGTTGATCCAGACCGGGGATCTTCTTCAAGTTGATGACGTAGTTGGGCTGGCGGAGCTGTTCTTTGATCTCAACCAACAGGTCGGTGCCGCCGGCCAGCAAACTGGCCTGGCCGTGGTAGCGACCCAACAAGGTCACCGCTTCTTCTAAGGTCGTGGGCTCGAAATATTCAAACGGTCGCACGCGCCAACTCCCTAAAAAGGCCGTTGGCTAAACTTATGGGAACCAAGGCCATCGCCATTCATTGATCTCCCAACCAGAACCGCTTAACTCGCCGGCTAACCCCGGCCAAATGATCCAGCATGGCCTGCCGGGCGGCTCCGCTATCGTGTGCCTCGATGGCCTTAACAATGGCCCGGTGGCCACTGATAATTTCCGGCAGGAGCTCAGGAATTTTCGGGCTATCAAAGCGCATTGCGCGCAGAACATCAACCATACTATCCATCAGATCAACCAGAATATCGTTGCCGGTGGCGATGATAATCTGGCGATGGAAGCCAACGTCGGCGACCATAAGGCCATCCACGTCCTCTTGGGCAATGCGCGACTCGACCAGTTTCATCCACTTCTTCATCGTCGCAATCTGGTCAGGGTTGGCCCGGCTGGCGGCGCGAGCCGCTGCTTCCACCTCGATAATCTCTCGGAGATCGAAAAGTTGGTCCAGGGTGGCTTGATCGGTTAGAAGGTGGGGAATAAAACTGGCCTGGATAAGCTCGCTACCGGGGGCTTTAACATAGGTCCCCAGGCCATGCCGAGATTCAACCAGGCCAATGGTTTCCAAACGACGAATCGCTTCCCGGACTGAGGTCCGGCCGACCTTCAACTGTTCAGCCATTTTACGCTCGCCCGGCAAGCGGTCACCGGGGGCATAGTCACCCTCCTGGATCATATCGGCAATGCGTTTGACAGTCTCTTCAGCGACGGTAAGTTTGTGATTAGTAACTAACATTGTTACCTCTCAGCGCGAGTGCTAATTCTGCCGGTTCGACTGGACAGACTGGTCTGACCACTGCGGATAGTAGCATTAATGGATTCAGATGGCAAACTCAATCATCAGGTTGTCTGGGTCACTTTACGCAGCCCCTGGGGTGATCGACATCGTAATCGCGGACGTGGGCCAGGTGCATGGCCAACAGTTGGCCCGGCACAATGGCCACGAGCGGCGATAACCATTCAGGGGTAGCGCCGGGCAGCCGGAGCGAAACCCGGGCCAGGTTTAGCGTCTCGGCATCGTCGCTGATAGCCACCACCTCGGCCTCGCGCTGGTTGAGGGTCTTGATGAAGCGCTGCATCTCCGGCAGCATCCGGCCGGAAGGAGCGACGACGATAGCCGGAAAGCCGTGCTCGATCAGAGCCAACGGGCCGTGCAGAAAATCGGCGCTGCTGTACGGCTCGGCGAGGGTGGCATTTTTGATTTATAGTATCGGCCCGACGAACAGGAAGGCAAACTCGAGGGGTTCAGTCATGCCGGTCAGGAATGAGGTCGGGCGGCCGTGAACATAATCCCACCGATGCGGGCCGGTTTTTCGGTTTGGCCGTTTGCCAGATAGACCACCATTGAATCGTGCCCAAGCTGTGGTATAATCCCGCTCAGACACCTCGCTTTCAGAAAAGGAAAAGGAATGACAAACCAGGTAGAAGAAAATCAGATCAATAGTCGCGCCTTCCGGCAGGTGATGGGCCTATTTGCCACCGGGGTAACGGTCGTCACCACCACCCTTCACGGCGAGATTTATGGCATGACGGCAAATTCAGTGACGTCGGTCTCGCTGGATCCCTTACTTGTACTCATTTGTGTCCAGAAAGAGGCCACTTGGGGAGAAAAGCTGCGCCAGACTAGTGGCTTTACCATTAACATCCTGGCCGAAGATCGGGCGGATCTGTCCAACTACTTCGCCGGTCTCTGGCCCGCTGAGGCTTCGGCCCCCGACTTTGAATTTGAACCCTGGCTGAGCGGCGGCCGGCTACGGGGCGCCCTGGGCGGGGTAGCCTGTGAGATTGACCAGTTCATTGAGGGCGGCGACCACTGGATTGTCATGGGGCGCGTCGTGGATTTATATCGGGCGGACTCGCCGGCTAATCCACTGCTTTTTTATGGTGGCCAGTATCACCGCCTCGGTTCCTAGGTTTTTTCACCGGCTAACATTCAAGAGACTGAACCATTTGAGAACGGCTCGCTGGTAGGAAGGCTTCTATATGTAGTATTGGGTGTGGCCTAGCTCTACTATATGTAGAACAAAGAGAATTGACAGCAGAGGCACTTTGGGGTATAAGGTTTTGGTACGGCGTTTGTTGCGCCCAGAAATCCACAGGTGAGGGTCATGCAACAATATCTTGACTTGATGCGGTACGTGCTGGAGCACGGTACGCGGAAGGAAGATCGGACCGGTACCGGCACGATCAGCGTTTTTGGGTACCAAATGCGCTTTGATCTGGCGGCCGGGTTTCCCCTATTGACCACCAAGAAACTTCACCTCAAGTCGATCATTCACGAACTGCTCTGGTTTTTGCAGGGTGAGACCAACATCCGCTACTTACAAGAAAACGGAGTCCGGATCTGGAACGAGTGGGCCGACCAGGACGGTAATTTGGGTCCGATTTACGGCTACCAGTGGCGAAGCTGGCCCACGCCTCACCTCGGCTCCATCGATCAGATCAGCCAGGTGATCCACCAGATCAAGCACACGCCCGACTCGCGCCGGATAATTGTCTCGGCTTGGAACGTGGCCGATATCGACCAGATGGCCCTGCCGCCCTGCCACTGCCTGTTTCAATTTTACGTGGCCGAGGGCCGGCTCTCGTGCCAGCTTTACCAGCGGAGCGCCGATATTTTCTTAGGCGTGCCTTTCAACATTGCCTCCTATGCCTTGCTGACGATGATGGTGGCTCAGGTCTGTGGCTTACAGCCGGGCGATTTTGTCCACACCTTTGGCGATGCGCATCTCTATCTGAACCACCTGGAGCAAGTTCAACTGCAACTTAGCCGAGACCCGTATCCGCTGCCGCAGATGAAGCTCAATCCGGCCGTAAGCTCGATTTTTGAGTATACCTACGACGACTTTGCCTTAGAGAACTACGTCAGCCACCCCCATATCAAGGCCGCTGTGGCCGTCTAGCTATGCTCGCGCTGGTCGTCGCTGCCGCCCAAAACGGCGTCATTGGTCGTGATAACCAACTCCCCTGGCATCTGTCTGCTGACCTTAAACGCTTCAGGGCCTTGACCATGGGCCATCACATTTTGATGGGGCGTAAAACTTTCGAGTCGATTGGCCGGCCGCTGCCGGGTCGGACCAATATCGTTATCACCCGCCAGCCGGATTTTCGAGCCGAGGGGGTCGTAGTAACCCACTCTCTGGCCGAGGCTTTGGCCCTGGCCGCAGATGATGACCAGATTTTTGTCGTCGGTGGGGCCGAAATCTACCGGCAGGCCCTCCCTCAAGCCGACCGGATCTACCTGACGATCATCCACCAGGATTTCGAGGGAGATACGTTGTTGTTCGACCTGGACAAGACGGTTTGGCGGGAAACCAGCCGGGTAGCTCACCTGCCGGACGAAAAGAACCCTTACCCTTACAGCTTTGTGGAATTGGAGCGGAAACAGAATGGCTGACCTTGGTCCCACCCGAGCCTTGCTGATCGTAGCTCATCCGGACGACGTGGA
>CALMIS010000203.1 GCA_937864185.1 uncultured Chloroflexota bacterium | reverse complement strand
TATTCCCGCGCGGCCAAATTTTGCTGCACCCGGCCCCACCAATCGCCCGACGCTTCCGCCGGCGGAAGCAGCTCGCCGGTCGCCGCCCTAACCTCTCCCGGCCGGGAGTAAGCGAGGCCGGCCCCTTGCTCGAGTACAAAGTCCACCCCACGCCCCCCGGATGGCCTCCTCCGGCTGACCGAGGGCTTTACTATAGAGCCAGGCTATGTTTTCGAGGATAATGGCTTGCTCTCGCTGCGGTCCGATCGCCTCTCGAATCGCCAAACATTGCCGACGATAGTAGGCTAAGGCTTGCTCGGGTCCGGTAGAAGTGGCTCTTACTCCGGCGCAGCAGGTACTCCAGGACCGGCTGCCCCCGGGCTTGTGGATGGGATAGTATAGCATATTTTGGGCCGCGGGTTATAGCATATTTTGCGCCGGGGGTTTGGGACAAAAGGAAAACAGCCGAGCTGCCACTACCCGGCTGTTTTAGGGGGTAAACCATCTAAATATCTATTTCCTAAAGGAGGTCTATAGAATAGCAGAAAAAGGTAGTTCGATCCATAAAATCTGCGTAAAGGTTTAGGCACGGCGGGGATAGGGCCAGGTCGGCGGCGCGGTCTCGGAAATCTCTGCCTGAACCCAGGCCACTGTTTTGCCCCGTCTGCCACCGCGGGGTTAAGATACCGCCGGCGCGGGCTGCCGACCGTCCTGCGTGAGGCCAATCGGGTGCAGAAGCTCATCGCCGGGGGGCAGTTTCAGTCGACCATCCAGCGCCGGGTTGGGCTGGAGGAGGCGGTCGAGGCTCTGCGGCAGTACAAAGACCACATGACCGCCGGCAAGGTGCTCCTCAAGCCGGGAACATAAAGGGGGGTGGTTGTCCACCTCAAAGCGTTGCCTGGCCAAAAACCGATTGAAGACAACATAAGGACCATTTACAATGTGTGAAGATTTCTATCAGTTAGCCCTTCAGGGCAGACATCCCGATATAATCAATCAACAAAACTATCACCCCCTTAAACTGGTAAATACAGCAATTTCTCTGCATTTGCGTGATATATTTATCGGCTTAAGCCAAGCCTTTTCTCAAAAGATTTTGAGTCTTAATAAAAGCGATATTGAAAACCTGATCCAGAATATTGAAAGTTATCAAGCGGTATACCTGGATGATGTTTTGGAAGATGAATTTTCGTCTTTTATTGAAGCAGGAAAAAGTCTAACCGAATTTAACCGGAATCATCCGCGCTGGATAGAATTTGAACGTTCTTATCAAAATCTCTCAGCGTCAGGTCAGGCTTATTTTCGTGATTTGCTCTCACATACAAAACATACCGCGACCCTTGAACCTTACTTGCAAAAATTATTAACTGGACGATATGAACGTTATTTTTGGAGTCCGGTTAAGAATTTTGATGACACCTCCAATCATATTTCGGATACGGTGGTTATTCCGGTGGGCAAGTATGGGGAGGCCCTCGCTATTCGGATGCTGTTGACGACCCACATATTAATTTCCCTGGCCGACCAATATGCCAAGCCTCAAACCGAGGAAATTGAAGCGCGGTATTGGGTCCTGCTGGCCTGGGAGACCGCAACCGGGCGCACCAAACGCGAAGCGATGGAACGCTTGGAGGCTATCAATTATGTTAAAGGTGACTCAATAGACGAGCGGCTCCTGCAAGAATATAAAGTAGATTTACAAAACAGCAGCAGAAATTCGACAATGGACGCGTTTAAGGAGGGCATTCAAAGTACCCAAGCCTCGATTTCCTCCTTGATGGCTGAAACCGTAGCCGGTTATGAGACGGCTGAACACTGTTTAGAGCAGATCATTGGGCATAAACTCCCCCAGCAATTTTCGCAACGGGTGCCGTTTGGCTATACCCTACCCGTCATCCGGCGAGGCCGATTTTTGCCGAAAATTCTTGAAATAAGTCCGGAGTCGAAATTAAAATTAAGTAGGCATTTTAGAGAAGGTAGCCGGTATTTCAAAGAAGAATATTTAGAGGATAAGGTTTATCCAAATTCTCAGAGAAACGCGGGCTTTTTTGGGCTGGGTTGTCCTGCCTCTTTCAGAAAAGACGGCTTCGATAAAACAGCGATTGAATTTATCATCTCGGCTTATCTGCATATTTTTCAGCGGATTGACCCTGCTTATTATGTAAAAGTACATCTCGCTCGACATGCTTAGTATCTTAACAACGAAAAGCTTGTACAATTAGCAAGAAGTTTGGTCTCAAACAGACATGGTATGTTCAGGGAGGGGCACAGTATCCGCTTTAGCCCCGTCACGGTCAGCCGGGTCGCTATCGCTTGCGAGCCTCGTCGGAACTGGCGCTTGTCCAGGTGGTCAAACAGCGAGCGGAATGAAGAAATGAGGCTTTAAGTTCAGGCTCCTCAAGCTGGTCGGCCAGCCTTTCGATCAGGTCGAGGGCTTGCTTGAACGCGGATTGAGCCTGGGGAGTATCCTTAGTTTGGTTCAGGGCTTGGCCGAGATCGTGAAGGACGCGAGCCTGATCGTACGGGCGGTTCAGGTTGGCCCAATGAGCGGCGACCCGCTGGAACTGCTCAACCGCCAGGGCGGGCTGTTGATTATAAACAGCCGCCAGACCACGGGCTTCGGCCAGGCCTGCGGCGCTTTCCAAACTCTGAAGCTGCGCCTCAAGCCGTTCCAACTGCTGCAAACAGAACTGAAGTGATTCAAGCGCCTCTGAAGTTGCCTGCCGGTGAACTAACCAGCGACAGGCCGGCAAGAGCGACGGAATACTGTAAGCATGGCCATAAGGAGTACGCTCATTTAGGGTCAAGAATTCCTGAATAATGAGCTCGGTTTCCGCTTCCTGCCCCAGCGCCGCCAGGGAGCGGCTCAACTGGCCCAGGTGCGGTACGGTTGTTTGGGCTTCATCCAGGGTTCGGGCGGTCTGTAGTTCGCTTTCCACCTCTCGGCGGGCCAAGTGAGGTGACCCCCTGACCAGGTCCGGGCCGTGCTGGCGACCGGGGCCGGGTAAGCCCTTTGGCCCGGACGGTTACTTATCCAACAACTCCCGGACTTTGGCCGCCAGGGCCACCGGGGTGTAGGGCTCTAATTCGTTCGGCCAGATCCCGCCCGCCAATGTCGCGCATCACCCCAGTTGGCAGCTTCTTGCTTTTGGGTAACAGCCGGTCAAGCCAATTAGCATGCCCCTTTGCAACAGTCAAGAGAACTACGAAATAGACTCGCCACTATCTTTCGGCTGTGTTAGACTGTTACTTGGAGTGACGAGGTGTATTTTATGGAAGACAATATGGGTCAGGGCGAATTGGTAGCAAAGCTCCGGGCCGCTGAAAAGCGTATCGCCGAGTTGGAACAAGCCTTGCAGACGGCAAAAAAGGAGATTGAGGCCACCTCAACCGAAGCTACCGCCCAGGCTGAGGCTCTACGCCTGAGTCTGGCTCTTGAGGCCGCCCAGGCCGGGATTTGGGAGTGGGATTTACGCACTAACAAAAACATCTGGTCTAATGAATTGTGGGCAGTGTATGGCCTGGAGCCGCATAGTTGCGAACCCTCTTACGAAGCCTGGCGAAAGGTAATCTACCCTGAAGACCGCGAGCCGGCCGAGTTGGCCGTGCAATTGGCCGCTCAAAACGGCACGGAGTTAAAAGTTGAGTGGCGGGTGGTAGCCGGCGATGGTTCAATCCGCTGGGTTATGTCCCGCGGGAAACCCGTTCGGGACGCGTCGGGACAGATTGAGCGCTTCCTGGGGATTGTGTTGGACATTACCGAACGTAAACAGGTAGAAGAAGCGTTTCGGACGAGTGAGGCGCGCTATCGCTCTTTGTTTGAAAATATGCTGAACGGTTTTGCCTACTGCCGCATGCTTTATGACCAGGGCGAGCCGCAGGATTTCATCTACCTGGATGTTAATCGCGCTTTTGAAACCCTGACCGGTTTAAAGGACGTGACCGGCAAAAAGGTGTCGGACGTCATTCCAGGCATCCGCGAAGCTGACCCTGAATTATTTAAAATTTATGGACGGGTAGCCTTAACCGGTACACCTGAAACCTTTGAAATGTACGTGGAAACCATGCAGATGTGGTTTTGGGTTTCGGTTTACAGCCCGCAACCGGAATACTTTGTCGCCACATTTGATGTGATCACCGAGCGCAAACAGGTTGAACAGGCGTTGCGGCAGAGTGAAGAGAACTTTTCTAAAGCGTTTAAATCCAGTCCGGCAGCCCTGTTGGTTACCCGCCTGTCCGACGGCCTATACCTGGAAGTAAATGACGCCTACTGCACCATTGTCGGTTATGACCGGGCCGAATTGATTGGTCACCGGACCACCGATTTTGACATTTTCATTAATCCGACTGATCGGCAGGACATCATCGCCCAACTGCTGGTGACCGGATCGATGCGTGATTTTGAAACCAGTATCCGCAATCGGTCGGGGGCGATTCGGCACGTAGTAGCGGGGCAGGAACTGATCTCCTTCAACGGCGAAACCTGCATCCTGTCCACCTTTTTAGATATCACCAACCGCAAACAGGTTGAGCAGGCGCTGTGGGACAGCGAGCAGCGGCTTAAGGTGGCGATTAAAGCCTCCAATATGATTCTGGCCCAAACCGACCTGGAGGCCCGATACACCTGGATTCACAACCCGCACCCCGACTTTGATCCGAAGACGGTGCTGGGCAAAACCGATATTGAGTTAGCCGACAACGAAGGGACTAGAGTCTTGTTTGACGGCAAGCGGCAGGTTATTGCCACCGGCGTTGGTCTTAAAACCGAGATCGCTTTTCCGGTTTCAGATGGGCTCAGGAGTTATGATGTTTTTGTTGACCCGCTCTATGATGCCGCCGGGCGATGGCTGGGCGTCTCTACTTCAGCGTATGATATTACCGAACTTAAACGGGTCGAAACTGAACTGCGCCGCTCTAACGCCGAGCTGGAACAATTTGCCTACGTGGCTTCACACGATTTGCAGGAACCGCTGCGAGCCGTGGCGGGGATGGTGCAGCTTTTGAGCCAGCGCTACAAAGGCCAACTGGATGACCGGGCCGATGAATACATCACCCACGCCGTTGAAGCCTCTGGTCGCATGCAAAACCTGATCAACGATTTGCTGGATTACTCCCGGGTAGATCGTTTCGGCAGGCCCTTCGAACCAACCGCCGTGGAAAAATCGCTGCAGACCGTGCTGGCCAACTTGCAAATGGCGATTCAGGATAGCCAGGCGCAAATCAGCCACGACTCGCTCCCCACGGTAATGGCTGACCCCAGCCAACTCGGCCGCGTGCTGCAGAACTTAATTGGCAACGCTCTTAAATTTCGGGGCGAGGCCGCGCCTCATATTCACGTTGGCGCGACAAAGGAAGCGCAAGCCTGGCGCTTTAGCGTGAGCGACAACGGCATCGGCATTGAGCCTCAGTATTTTGAGCGCATTTTTCTGGTATTTCAACGGCTGCACACCCGCCGCGAATATCCCGGCACCGGGATTGGGCTGTCGTTGTGCAAAAAGATCATCGAACGCCACGGCGGGCGCATCTGGGTAGAATCACAACCCGGACAGGGCGCCACCTTTTATTTTACCATCCCAAAGAGGAACCCATGAGCCAAAAGCCCCCCAAATTTGTTGACATTTTGCTGGTAGAAGACAGCCCCACCGATGTCATCATCACCCGTGAGGCGTTTGAGGAGTTTAGAGTACTAAACAAACTGCATGTGGTCGAGGATGGCGTCCAGGCCATAGCTTACTTGCGCCGCCAGGGAGAGTACGCTGCCGCCCCTCGCCCGGATTTGATCTTGCTTGATTTAAATTTGCCGCGCAAAAACGGGCGCGAAGTCCTGGCCGAGATTAAGGCCGACTCCGCCCTGAAATCCATCCCGGTGGTGGTCCTGACCACGTCTCAATCGGAGCGGGATGTGCTAGAAGCCTATGATCACCACGCCAATTGTTACATTGTTAAGCCAGTTGGCTTTGAAAAATTTCTGGAGGCCTTAAAAACAATCCGCCAATTCTGGTTTGGAGTGGTCACGCTTCCTTCAGAGGTGGAGAATGAACAGGGCTGATATCAAGGTTCTACTGGTAGAAGATAATCCGACCGATGTTATCCTCTTGCGTGAGGCTCTTAATAAAGATACGCTCAACACCTTTGAGCTAACCCTTGTCGAGCGGCTGAGTGGGGCAGTTAAACAGCTCGCAACCCATCCTTTTGATATTATTCTGCTTGACCTAAATCTGCCTGATAGCCGCGGGCTGGATACCTTTAGCTGCATTCATCAAACCATCCCCGAACTGCCGAAAGTTATTCTTTCCGGCCTGACCGACGAGGATTTTGCCTTGCAGGCGGTGCAGGCCGGCGCGCAGGACTATCTGGTCAAAGGGCCGGATGGCTTTTCTGCCGCGGCGCGCGCCATCCGCTACGCCATCGAGCGGCAGCAAACGCAAAAAGCGCTCCAAGAGAGCGAAGCCATGTTCAAAGGCTTTTTGAACTCCGCCCCGGATGCCATCGTAGTGGCTAACAAAGCGGGCAAAATCGTCCTGGTCAATGTTCGGGTCGAGCAGATTTTCGGCTACAGCCAGACTGAGTTATTAGGTGAGGAAGTTGATAGATTGGTTCCTGAGCGGTTTCGCCGCCACCATCGGGCGCAGCGCTCAGGTTTTTTCGCCAAGCCTCGCCCCCAGGCCACCAACGTCGGGCGCGACCTGACCGCTTTACGCAAGGACGGCAGCGAGTTTCCGGTAGAGATTAATCTCAGCCACTACCATACAGGCGATGAGATGATGGTGATTGCTTCCATCCGGGATATCACGGAACGAAGGCGGGCAGAGGCTGCCATTCGGCAACTTAATCAGGTTGTTGAACAAAGTCCGGTGTTGGTGATGGTGACCGATACAGCCGGGACGATTGAGTACGTCAATCCCAAGTTTTGTCAGGTTACCGGCTTTAGCGCCCACGAGGTCATTGGCCAGACACCCGGTGTCCTAAAATCGGGGGAGCATCCCCCCGCCTTTTACCAGGAATTATGGAAGACCATCAGAGCCGGGCAGGAATGGCGGGGCGAGTTTCGCAATCGCAAAAAAAACGGCGAGTTGTACTGGGAACTGGCTTCCATTACCGGCGTTAAAGACCAAACCGGTAAAATTACCCATTACGTGGCTGTAAAAGAAGATATTACCCAGCGCAAACAGCTAGAGAAAGAACATGTGCGTCAGGAACGGCTGGCCGCCGTCGGACAGTTGGCCGCCGGTATCGCCCACGACTTCAACAACTTGTTGACCACCATCATCGGCAACGCCGACCTCTTAAAACAGCGAAGCGACGTGCCCGAAAATATTAAACCTAAATTGGCCTTGATCACCCAGCAGGGGGGGCGCGCTGCCCAATTGACCCGCCAAATCCTAGACTTCAGCCGCCAAACGGTTAACGAGCCGCGGCCGCTGGACCTGAAGATGTATCTGAGTGAAACCCTTCGCTTCATCGAGCGCACCATTCCCGAAACCATTGAGCTTCGGTTTGAGTTTGACGACGGTGATCATATCATCAATGCTGACCCAACCCAGTTGCAGCAGATCATCACCAATTTGGCGGTAAATGCTCGCGATGCCATGCCTGAGGGTGGGGTCCTGACCTTTGAGCTGTCTTACAGCCGGCAAGCCGAGGACCAGCCGCCAATTTGCTCCGACTCGACGGCCGTCGAATGGGTGAGATTAGCGGTAACGGATACCGGTGTGGGCATTGCGCCAGAGGTCTTGCCCCGTATTTTTGAGCCATTTTTTACCACCAAGCCGGTGGGCCAGGGTACCGGTCTGGGGCTGGCCCAAATTTACGGCATTGTCATGCAGCATAACGGCTGCATCACGGTTGACAGTGAAGTACAGCGTGGTACTACTTTTACGCTTTCCTTCCCGGCCCACGCTCCTGCCGTGACCGCTGAATGCAGCGAGGCCGAAACCATCCCCACCGGTCAGGGCGAAACCATTCTCCTCGTTGAAGATGATGAAATTGTGCTGGACGTAATCCGGATGATGCTAGAGACGCTCAATTACCAGGTGCTGATAGCCAGAAACGGGGAGGCAGCGCTAAAGCTGTATCGCGTCCAAGCCGACCAGATTGCCCTGGTCCTGACCGATGCGGTGATGCCCGGCATGGATGGCTTTGCGCTAGCCTCCGCTTTGCAGGCAGAAGCGCCGGGCCTCCCGGTCTTGCTCATCAGTGGCTATATTAAAGGCTCCCTGGACGCCAAGCCTCAATTGCCCCGGAACATCTTGGCCCGGTTGCAGAAACCACTGGCTGTTGGCCAACTGGCCCGGGCCTTGCAGGACGCCTTGAAAACATATTCTCTCAAAACATTAAACCCAACAGCTCCAGAAAAACCTCATTAATTGATTACTGGGCGCAGCGCAATCCTACTCGCTGATTGGACCGAACCGAGCTGGCCAACTTCTCAAAGCGAGAAAAGATGAGGCCAAGACTCGGTGGGCGTAGCAGAAGCGATGAGGAGGTCAATGTCAGATTAGTCGGGCCTATTACCGTTGATTTTGGCCAGAATTGGCGCCAACAGCCCCGTCTTCGCCACTCAGACTAAAACTGTTATCCCCGGCTGCTTTGACGTTGGTCGCCTCGACAATCGTGGGGTAAGCCAGTGGGTCGCCGTAATATTTTTCGGCCAGCTTACCATGATGAGTCGGCGCATAAATTCCCCTTTAAAGTGAAGGGCTGGCGCTTGAGCAAAAAAGGTTTCAAAATCGTTTTCCTGTTCGATTTGCTGCTGTAAATCCGCTTGGCTGTAGCCAGTCAACCAGCAGATGATTTGGTCAATTTCTTCTTTCGTCCGCTTTTTGAACATAGAGCAGATAGACGCTGGCAAATTTTGTCGCGAAAATGCGATG
Source organism: uncultured Chloroflexota bacterium (assembly GCA_937864185.1). Taxonomy (GTDB): domain Bacteria; phylum Chloroflexota; class Anaerolineae; order 4572-78; family J111; genus JAGRBY01. Next base: position 23,294 of record CALMIS010000203.1, on the reverse strand, counting down.
TTTAGCTTCTCGGCTCATACCGCATCGCCACCGCCCCCGAGCCGAACTCCCGCCGGCTCACCAGCTTCAAATCAATATACTTCGATAACCCCGCGAACAACGTCGGCCCGTGGCCTGCTAGCCTGGGCTGCACCACGAACTCGTACTCGTCGATCAATCCCAACTCCGCCAACGCCAGCGGGAGCTTTACACCGCCCACAAACAACCCCTTACCCGGCTCACGCTTGAGCCGCTGGACTGCCTGCCCCAAATCCCCGCGCACAAGTTCCGCGTTCCAATCGACCCGGTCCAGGGTGCTCGACACGACGTACTTCTTGGCGGCGTCGATTGTCCGCGCGAAGGGTTCCATCCAGTCGGCCATCCAATCAGGCCTCGCGCCCATCGCCGACGGCCGCCACGCTGCCTCCATCATCTCGTAGGTGATCCGGCCAAAGAGCAGGGCATCGGCCTGGGCGAGGTTTTCGGCCCAATAACGATGCAACTCTTCATCCGTCGAACCTGCACGATGATCGCAGCACCCGTCCAACGTGACGTTGATAGAATACCGAAGGGGTCGCATTATATAAAACCTCCTATAGTGATAGAGCCGCCGCGAGGCGAAGCCAAGAGGTCGGCTCGAATGACTTGTGATACGCCAATGAACGGCTGGTTGCCCATCCGAGTCGCGCTTGCTGCCAGGCCCGCCTTAGCCGAGCTGCTCGGCCAGCCCGACCATGAGGCCCTCGGGGCCACGAATGTAGCAGAGCCGATACCTGTCCTCGTATTGCACCACTTCGCCGACCAGTTCGGCCCCGTGGGCAAGCAGACGCGCCACGACGGCGTCGATGTCATCAACGGCGAACATGATACGGCGGATGCCCAAGGTGTTCACCGGAGCGTTCTCAAGCCCCGTTCTGATCGCTTCCGGCGTGTGGAACTTGTCCAGCTCGATCCGTCCGTGGCCGTCCGGCGTGCGCAGCAGCATGAGGGTAGCCCGGACGTTCTGAAGGCCAATCCTTCGCTTCACTGCTGATGCCCCGTGCTTGCCACACGGGGTGTATAACGGTTTGCGTTACCTGCGCTGGGGCGGGGACCGCGAAGCTGTCCAACCAGAAAAATGATAAGGTGTAGAAAACTGCTTGAGATGGCCGCAGCATTCCCAGCGTCAGGTACGCCCTGTGTTAGGCGGCGCTGTTCATGACTCACTGCTATGAAACATTCAGCTTATCTGGGGAATAGTTAACAGGTTAGCCGCCTTAAGCTCCAATGGTACCTGTCTTGACTTCCAAGACGGTTATTTTTCTCCTGGCAATTCTCTTTCACGAGATTGTAGAACGTACATTCTATTGTGTCAAGATAGAAATTATCACCCGTTCCCATATGGACTACCAGTAGGAATGGCCGCATGAGCAACCTGAGCAATCTCCAAATATTTTGACATACCCCCCTTCGTGTGATATAGTTCGCAAACTGAAACGAATAAAGAAATTGTCTTGGCAGACAAGGCAAAGAGTGGCCTTCCATTTTGGAAGGGGACTGGTTGTAAAGTAGGCCAACATTTATCCCTTAAAAGAGGGGGAATGTTGGCCTTTTTATTTGGGCGTCAGCGGGACAAGATTTAGAACATTTGCAATGAAAAGATCCCATTAATAATGATGAAAAAGAACAGAAAAAATATCTGGTTCATCATCCTCGCCTCTATTTTTATCTTCTCCACCGGACAAATCTGTACCAGCTGGGGAGGTGTCGGTAATGGACAAGGTAACGGTAGTGACACTGAGCAAGAGGCCAATGAGGAGGAGAAGGGTGATGAAGAGGCCGATGAGGAGGAGGATGATGATTAAGCACAAATTAGACTAGTAGAAGAACTCAACGCCCTGCAAACCGACCTGGCCCGCCTGCGCGATCTGCTAGAAACGCCATGAGCAAAGCAGTTATTGCCGGTGGAGGAGTGTTATGTCCCCTATTGTTAATTTAATCAAAATATGGAGAAATCTTTATGAACTGGGAAAAATACCATCTGTCTACTGAAGCTATTGCTGTTGTGAAAGAATGTCCCAGCCTTACCATTGCCAGCACCACTACCGAATTAATCGATTTGGCTTGCGGAGGTTCTCACAGCAATTATTTTGAAGTTGTCTATGAGGTTGAAGGAAAAGGAAAGGTTGTGGAAGCAACGGTTGCTCGTGTACGCAATGGCGTTGCCGCTAACTACCCAGAACCTTATATGCGCCGGCGCGATCCTGATTGTATGGTCATTGCTGATGATTTGCCTACGAACAAGCCGACATTCAAAGAGCGATTCGGCTACGACTTTGCCTCTCTTCGAGAAGATACCTTGTCCTGGCTCAAAACCCAGCCGCTGGCGATGTTTGGTTTTGTGGCCGGACGAAAGGGTATGGGCGGAGATTCGGTGGTCATTGCGCCGGCAAATACCGGCTTTTTCGCTCTAGGGTTGGCGCTTCTTCAAAACATCATCCCTTACGACGAGATCCCAGCAGACTTTCGGCCTGAAGCAATCATCTATGTTGCCCCGCTGTTCCGGCATACGCATTTTGAAGGCCGGCAGGTGGTCGTGCATAACCGACGCAATGGATTGCATGAACTGTTTTCGTACAACCTCTATCCAGGGCCAAGCGCCAAGAAGGGTATCTACGGCGTGTTGATTGGACGGGGTGAACGCGAGGGCTGGGTAACTGCTCACTGCTCTACGGTGCAAGTGGTTACCCCCTACGACAATGTGGTCACCATCATGCACGAAGGCGCCAGTGGAGGTGGTAAAAGTGAACTATTGGAACAGGCCCACAGGGAAGCGGACAGCCGTCTCCTGCTCGGGACCAACATCATCTCTGGCGAAAAACGTTACCTGGAAATTCCCCGCTCATGTCAACTGCAACCGGTAACGGATGATATGGCCTTGTGCCATCCCTCTCTCCAGTCAAATGAGAGCAAATTGACCGTAACGGATGCCGAGGATGCTTGGTTTGTGCGAGTCAATCACATTAACCGTTACGGTATTGACATCAATCTGGAGGGGTTGACCGTCCAACCGTCCGATCCCTTGCTATTTTTGAACATTGAGGCCGTACCTGGCAGCACCGCTCTGATTTGGGAACACATTGAAGACGCTCCCGGCCAACCTTGTCCTAATCCAAGAGTTATTATTCCGCGCCGGATTATCCCCGGTATCGTCAATGAACCGGTTACGGTCGACATCCGCAGTTTTGGGGTGCGGACGCCGCCTTGCACCCGCGAGCACCCCACTTATGGCATTATCGGCCTCTTTCACTTGCTGCCTCCCGCCCTGGCTTGGTTGTGGAGGTTGGTAGCTCCACGTGGACATGCCAACCCAAGCATTATTGACACTGACGGTATGAGCAGCGAGGGGGTGGGTTCCTACTGGCCTTTTGCCACCGGACGTCGTGTTGATCAAGCCAACCTGCTCCTCAAACAATTTCAAGAAAACGCCCGTATGCGCTACATCATTTGCCCCAATCAATACATCGGTGTCTGGCAGGTCGGTTTTATGCCTCAGTGGATTGCGCGGGAGTATTTGGCTCGACGCGGTAATGCCAAGTTCAAGCCCGAACAAATTCGTCCAGCACGGTGTGCGCTGCTTGGTTACACGCTCCACCAGTTACAAGTGGAAGGCCGCATGGTCGCGCGTTGGTTCTTACAGGTAGATACCCAGCCGGAAGTGGGCGAATTGGCTTACGATGAGGGCGCTGAAATTTTATACAGTTTCTTCCGCAAATGCTTAACCGACTTTTATGTACCGGATTTGGCGCCATTGGGTAGAAAGATTATTGAATGCTGTCTCGATGGTGGCCAGGTTTATGATTATGAGAATCTCATTGATTCGGCTGATAATAAACGCAACGTGATCGGTACGTAGCCGATCTAGATGCTGTCCCTGGATCGTGCGGATAAATTGAAGCCGGGAAAAAGAGGAGTGAACCCCCGAAGCGACTGAAAACGAGCCTGACAAGCCGAATTTGTGGCTTATCAGGCTCGTTTTTCTTCGGTTTTTTGGTTTATACCCGCCCCTTTATCTCAAGCGGCAGGCCAAAACCACCGATCACAGGCGTGACCGGCTAAACTTTGGCCCCTGCTTGCGGCCACGGAGAAACGCGATACAGCAGAACCTCCCGCAACGACCAGCTGCCTCCGCCCCAAAAAGACCGTCCCGTGCGTTTCTAAAAACCCCGTGTCTGCACACTTACAATAGTGTTGTCGCCATACCCCACTCGGATGACCGTTGCCAATAATGTTGCCTCGACCTACCCAACCGTAATAGCGACAATCCTGAGGGGGGCAGAATTGCCGCGACTTATCAATCACAACGGGTCGTCCCCGGACTGATGTCATCAAGGGCGGTGGTTCTGGTGCCTCCTTTGGTTGGTTCTGTTCCGGGACACAAGCTTGACAGACCGGTTTTTTCGTTAAGCCAGGAAAAGGTTTAGGATCGAGCGCTGGTGAGAAACCCCGCTTTCCTTTGCTTTTTGGCTTTGGCCGTGCTTGCAGGGTAACTTCCCAGGTGGCTCTGAAATTGAATAGCCACCACAGACACAAAAGGAGCAGTAGATCATGACAAACGTAAGCATTGATTGGCAACATTCTTTTTCCGATTCCAAGCCAAACTCAAATGCTGCCAATTTTTCTATCATTCCCGTTTATCCGCAAGCTGGAGGTATTGGACCTGGCGGGGCACCCGATCTTGGACTTGACAATTCATAAGTAATCACTTATAATTCGCGTATGAAAAGCGCGCTCGTGGTCGAAGACAAGGTTTTTCAGGCCCTGGCGGACCCTAGTCGCCGGGCCATCTTCGTGTCGCTCACCAGGGGCGAAGCAGCGGTCAAGGACCTCACGGCCCGCTTCGACATCTCGCAGCCGGCAATCTCGCAGCACCTCGCCATCCTCAAAGACGCCGGGCTGGTCAGCAGCCGGCGTGCCGGGCGCTGTGTCTACTACCGGATGGAGCCGCGGGGGATGAAGCCGCTCATTGACTGGATCGCGCACTACCGCGCCTTCTGGACGGAGCACATTGATCGTCTTGAAAAACTGTTGGAGGAAATAGACGAATGACTGTTACTGACAAAACCGCCCGATCGCAAACAGAGGCGATCTCGCTCGAATTCGATTTGCCTCACCCGCCGGAGAAGGTGTGGCGCGCCCTCACCGACCCCGGCCTGCTCGTGGAGTGGCTCCTGCCCGTCGTCGATCTCAAGCTCGAGCCGGGGGCGGCCTTCACCTTCAAGTCACAGCCACAACCCGGTTGGGACGGCATCGTCAACTGCCGGTTCCTCGAGATCGAACCCCGGCGGAAGCTCAGCTATACCTGGGTCGTGGGTGATATTGACACCGTCGTCACCTTCACCCTCACGCCCACGCCATCGGGCACGCGCCTATGGCTCGTGCAGTCAGGCTTCAAGCCGGAGCAGAAACAGAATTTCGGTGGGGCGCGGTATGGCTGGAAGATGATGGGCGGGAAGCTCGTCGACCTGCTGGCCAGGAGCGCCTGAGCCGATTGAGGTCCGGGGCCGACTTGGCCCCGGCTGGGCCGCGTTGGGGAGGGTCTCGAGCGGCTGGCCTACGGCTCTGCCAGGCAAACGGAGAGCAGGCCGCTCTCGGCGAAGATGGTTAGTAGCATTTATAGGGGAGCCCGATCTACTTCGGGCTCGTGTTCAGAGGAGATTTAAATGAACTGGAACAAATGGGGTCGACAGACCCACCGCTGGCTGTCCATTACCTTTACGGTGCTCGTCATCGTCAACATCGTCGTCAACATCGTCCCCTTGGGACAGGAGGCACTGGCCCTCTGGCTGGGCTTCTTCACGCTGATCCCACTCTTCTTGCTTCTGCTTACCGGATTGTATTTGTTCGCACTGCCGTATACCACCAAGGGGCGTAGCGAGAGTCGTACCCATAAACAACGGCCGGCCACACCCGAGTGGTAAGGTGAAGATCCTTTTTGAACGTCGTTCGACCGCTATCACTGGGCTGATGTTGGCATTCGTCGAAACACGAGCCGGGATATTTTGCAGCGCTGGGAAGCAGAGTGCGCCAGTCGGCTACCCGCCCTATGTGACGGGCGGGTAGGGCTGTCGTGCGGGGTCAACGACACGGTCATCGAAAACGGAGCCGTGCGCGTCCGGCCTGAGGAGTCGTGTCTGAATGTTTGGGGTGCCCTTCATCGAGCTTTTTTCCCCCTCGTGTCCGACGCCGAGGACAGGCGTGATGTCTTAAGTAGTGACGGGGCTCACCCGAGAAGTAGCGGCTACACCAAAATAGCTCAAATCGTATTGTCGTCGCCGAGTTGGTGGTTTCATCGCCCTGACTTTGGCAACTAAATCGCGCCGTATCGCTGGCTCAACAAGCCGGGCTTTGAATAACCAAGTAGGGGTGTAAAATTTTACGCCCCTACCCCGATCGGTATTAAAGTCTGGGCCACCCTGGCTGATCTGGCGGTCATTCAAAGTTACAACCCACAGGTTATTTTAACACGCTCCTCGTCCCTTTGGTGGTCGCGTTGACAAGCGCTGCAATTGATGTTAAGATGCCGCTGTCAGACAACTTCATAAAGTGCGACCGTTTTAACAGGGTGATGACAGAAACAGATTCAAATTTATTCGCAAAATGGCGTCGTCACGACGAGCATAAAATCATCCAAAAAGACAGGACTGGCCTTTAGCCGCCCTGTCTTTTTTTCAAGTATAAGGAGCACTGAAACTATGCCAACTGAACAGGAACTACTGGAGGAAATCAAACAAGTTATCATTGATGGCGATGAAGACGACGCCCCGAAACTGGTCCAAGAGGGGTTAGATGAAGGGGTGAGCGCCCTGACCATCCTTAATGATGGCCTTATCGCCGGCACCAACGAGGTAGGGCAGCGCTTTGAAACCGGGGAATTTTTCCTGCCTGAACTGATGCTCACCGGCCGGGCGCTGAAAGCCGCAATGGTGGTGCTGACCCCGGTGCTGCAAGCCCAACACGCCGCCGAAACAACAGACAAGGAGACCGGCGTCGTGGTCATGGCGACCGTGCAAACCGATATCCACGACATCGGTAAAAATATGGTCGCGTCAATGCTAACGGCCTCCGGCTTTGAGGTCATCGACCTGGGCGTGGATGTGCCCATCAAAACCATCATCGCCAAAGCCGTGGAAGCAAACGCCAACATCATCGGCTGTTCCGCCCTGCTGACCACGTCGATGCCCTACATCCGCGATTTGCTCGATCTGCTCGAGGTGATGGGCAAACGGCAGCGGTTCAAGGTGATGGTCGGCGGGGCCTCGGTTACGGCCGACTGGGCGGCGCAAATTGGGGCCGACGGCACGGCCCGCAACCCCATCGGCGCGGTTAATCTGGCCAAACAACTGATCCGCGAACAGGCTGAGCGACAAGAGGCGACCGATTGATGACCATCTACAGCTTTCACGATATTATGGATCGGGCCAGAAGCGGCCCCTACAGCACCGAAGAAGATTGGGACCTGATGAAGGTGGCGATGACCACCCGGAAGCTGGTCAAAAAGTACAAGCTCGCCTGGAATCCGGACGAGATCGTCACCGACGATCCGGCGCTGGCCGACGCAATTTTTGCCGCCGGGTTTGAGCTGGCCCAAAAAATCGGGGCTTACTCCCGCACCACCGAGCGCATTATCGAGTTTGACCGGGATGAGCTTGAGACCGGGCTGCGCCGGATGCCGCAAAGCCTGATGATGGGTCGGGGCAAAGATGCGCGCACCCTGTTCGCTCGCCAAATTATGGACGACCGACCGCCGCTGGTCTGGGCCGGCAACCCCGGCGCGCCCACCCCCGAGGCGCTGTTTCTGCCCACGGTCATTAGCTGGATGCAGGAGCCAATTGTAGACCTGGTGACCTGTGGCTCGCTTCCAAAAATTGATGGCCGCGAAGTGCGCCCCGCCGACCCGATTGAAGTGATGGCTACCCGCCGCGAACTGCAATACATGCATGAAGGCCTCCGGCGGGTGGGCCGGCCCGGGATGGGCATGCTGGCGGCTCAAAGCGCCGTCTCGGAGCTGGGTGACCTGGCGGTGGCTCACCCCGATTATTTGCGCCCCTGCGACTCGCACCTGATCCCGATGCTCAACGAACTGAAGGTCGATCATCGCAATCTGGCCCGGGTGGTGAACTCCCTGGAATACGGCATGCCCAACGCCTCGCTGGTGTGCGTCATTGTCGGCGGCATGGGCGGCGATGCGCCCGGCTCGGCGGTGGTTAATGTGGCCTCCTTCATTCTGGGCAACCTCACCTCCCTGGCCGATTACCAGCTCCTGCATCCCATTCACATGCGCCACGTGGCCACCACCACTCGCAGCACGCTGTGGGTTGAAAACATTGTGCAGCAGGCCTTTGCCCGTAACGCCCCCTGCATTATGGTGACGGATATTTACCCCAAAAGCGGCGCCCTCACCCGCGAACTGCTTTACGAAACCGCAGCCAACGCCATCGTCATTACCGTGGGCGGCGGGCATCTGGAAGGCGTTGGTTCCGCCGATGGCAACCTACCCAACGCCACTGGCCTGGAGGCCCGCTTTATGGGCGAGGTGGGCCACGCGGTCACTCGCCAGGGGCTAACGCTTAAGGAAGCCAACAGCCTGGTGCTGAAGTTGCTGGAAAAATACGAACACATCTTTGATCAGCCGGACGGTAACCCCGGTGTCCGCTTTGACCAGGCCTACGATCTCCAAACGCTCACGCCGCGCCCGGAATGGCAGCACATGTATGAAGAGGTCAAGGCCGAGGTGCGGGAGTTGGGGTTGGCGGCGCTGTAAACGGAGCACCGCCGGCCGGGGGGCGTAGGAGGGTGCCCCCTTTTTCCTCTATCCTTGCAAAATATTAAGCAAACTCCGCAAAAACGAGAGTTGGACAGTCCCTATTTGGACGAGACCGAGAATGAAAATGGAGTGCAGAACTTGCTCTGCTAGCAAACCAAGGTTTGCACTCCTATTTACAGAGGAGGAAAACAGTGATCAATGATCCGGTCCTGATCAACGACTGGCATCCGGTGGCGACGGTAGAGGAACTTAAAGCAAAAAACCTGTTGGCCCGGCGCCTGCTTGAAGAAGATATTGTGGTGTGGCGGGTCGATGGCCAGCCATTGGCCTGGCAGGATTTGTGCATCCATCGGGGGACGCGCCTGTCGCTGGGCAAGGTTGAAGACAAGACCCTGCACTGCCCTTACCACGGCTGGATTTATGACCGGGCCGGGTTTTGCCTCAAAATTCCGGCCCACCCCGACCAGACTCCTCCACAAAAGGCGCGGGTTAAAACCTACCAGGCGCGGGAACGATACGGGCTGGTGTGGGTCTCGCTGGGGGAACCGGCGCACGATATCCCGGTGTTCCCGGAATGGGACGATGCCAGCTATCGTAAAATCCTGTGCGGGCCATACCGCTTCAAGGCCGCTGGCCCCCGCACCATCGAAAATTTCCTGGATGTGGCCCACTTCCCGTTTGTACACGAAGGCTTTCTGGGCGATTCGCAACGGCCCGAAATTGGGGATTATGAAGCCGGTATCGGTCCGGACGGGGTTACGGCCGAGGGCATCAGCGTGTGGCAGCCCAACCCGGACGGCAGCGGACAGGGGGCGATGGTTACTTACACCTATCGCGTGTTCCGCCCGCTGACAGCTTATTTTATCAAAACGTCGGCGGGACCCAGTTTTGCCGCCTACTTCACCATCTCGCCCATCGAGGAGCTGGACTGTCAGGGCTGGATGTGGCTGGCGCTGAATTACGACCACCATGTGCCGGCCGAAGAGATTCGAGCCTTTGAAAGCGAAGTAACCGCCCAGGATGTACCTATCGTTGAATCTCAGCGACCCGAGTTACTGCCGCTGGACCTGCAGGCCGAATTGCATCTGCGCAGTGACCGGACCGCTATTGCCTATCGAAAATGGCTCAAAGAGTTGGGGCTGACCTTTGGCACGGCCTGATTGAATCGTGCAAAGGTCATATTTAACAATGACAGAGGAAACAGATGAATATTAATTGGGAAGGCAAGCAGGCCAGTCTGCTGGATTTCTTACTGGCGGGTGACTCCGCTGAAGCCGTGGCGCTGGCCCGGGCAGCCCTGGCGGAGGGGGCCAGTCCGGCCGAATTTTTTGAACGGTGTATCACGCCTGTTTTAGTTGAAGTCGGCAATCGTTTCGAGACCCTCGAAATTTTCCTCCCCGAGATGATGATCGCGGCCGAGATTGTCCAGACTATCAATGATGAGGTCATTAACCTCGCCATCCAACAGGATAGCGCCGCCGCCCGCTCTGCCCCCCTGGGCAAAGTGTTGTTAGCCACGGTTCAGGGCGACCTCCATGACATTGGCAAGAGTATGGTGGCGCTGTTGTTAAAAGTCAACGGCTTTGAGGTGATCGATCTGGGGATCAACGTGCCGCCGGCTACCATTGCGGAAGAGGCGAAAAAACTTCAGGTCGACGTGATCGGCATGTCGGCCTTGCTGACCACCTGCCTGCCTTTTATGAAAGATACGGTGGACTATCTGGTTGAAACCGGGAGGCGAGACAAGTATGCCGTTATCATCGGCGGGGCGGCCCCGACAGCCGCTTTTGCCGAAGAGATCGGCGCGGACGCCTTTGCCAACTCCGCGGCCGAGGCGGTCAATATTTGCCGCCGGCTGATGAATGCCGCGGTCTGAAAGAGGAATTCCCCTGTGCAAAAAGACAATTACCAATATGTGTTAGCAGTGCTGGATAAGGCCGAAAATGGCCCGATTATGCAGGAAAAGGATTTTGACCGCCATCAAATCTACGGACGTATCACCGAATTGATAAAAAAGTATGATATCCGCTGGGACCGGGCAGTAATGGTCCCGGCCGACGATGCCCTGGCCGATCGGGTGTTTGAAGCGGGCATGGAACTGGCCCGGGAAACCGGCTTGTACTGCCTGGACACCAAGCGCCGGATGATCTGGAGCCGGGATGAATTAGAGGGGGTGCTAAGCCGGGCCGCCAAACAGGTGGTCATCGGGACCGGCGATGACACCGTGACCATCGCCGCTCGGCGCCCCGACGATGACGCCCGCGTGTCCGTCGTCGGCGGCGCTTACGGCACCCCGGTGCCCGAGGATCTGTTTGTGCCGGTGATGCTCAGCTACGCCCAGGAACCGCTGATCGATTTCATTGACAACGCCTCGTTGACGACCACCTACGGCCGGCCGATCCGGGCCGGCTCTCCTTGGGAAGCGGTGGGCTGCTGGCAGGAGGCGGAGCTGTCCTTTGAGGTGGTCAAGCGAGCGGGCCGGCCCGGCATGCCCATTGGCTGCGCCGAGGACTCGCCCAGCGCCATTGGTGAACTGGCCACCACCACCTACGGCGCCTTTCGGCCAACTGATTGGCACCACGCCTCCTTTGTCAGCGAACTGAAAGTGGCTTATGCCGAACTGACCAAAGCGGTTCATTACGTCCATACCGGTACATATTCCCATAATTTCTATAATCCCATCTTCGGGGGATTTGTAGGCGGCGGAGAAGGGATGGCCATCGCCATTGTGGCCGGCATGGTGCTGATGAAAGCGGCGCTGGGGGGCGTCACCCAAAATCCGGGCCCAAGCCACGCCCATCTGAGCTGCGACACCTTCCCACCGATGATCCCTTCCCAGGCGGTCGCCTTTCAGGGACTCAGCCGCAACACCAACGTGCTGGTCTCGGCCTTTGCCCGGCCGGTCGGGGGGCCGGGTACCAAAGATATTCTGTACGAATCGGCCGCGCTGGCCCTGGCCTCGGTCCCCTCCGGGATCGCTTTGATGGAAGGGGTCCAAGCGGCGACCGGCCGCTTTCCAGCCCACGTCTCCGGCCTGGAGGCCCGCTTTACGGCTCAGGTGACCCACGCCGCCGAAGGGTTGAGCCGCCGGGAGGCCGATCCGCTGGTCAGAAAATTGGTCGAAAAATTCAAAGACAATCAAAAAGGGATGCCAATTGGCAAACCATTCAATGAAGTATATGATGTGGAAACTGTGAAACCAAAACCGGAATGGCAGCAAATTTATGAGGAGGTGTGTGTAGAGTTAGAAAAAGAACTCAAGCTCAAACTTTAGGATTTGGGACCAGACTTATCAATCACAATGGATAGACTTTAACCCAAAGGAGGAGAACCATGAAACAAACTCAGATGAAAGTGACAATGCTGGTGCTCTTGACCATTCTGGCTGGGCTGCTGACCGCCTGTGGGGCCGCGCCGGCTCCCCAAGCGGCTGCTCCGACCACCGAGCCCGCGGCCGAGGTCGAAACCCCGGCCGCGGCAGAAGAGCCAGCCGCCCCGGCCGAGGGCGCCGAAATCAAACGGATCGCCATGATTCTGCCGGGCCGGGCGGATGATCTAGCCTGGAATACCGCCGCCTATCAAGGTCTGGAGAACGTCAAGAATGAACGAGGGGTGGAAACCACCTATGTGGAGGATGTCCAGGATGCGGACGTGGAACGGGTGCTGCGAGATTTCGCCAGTCAGGGCTACGAGCTGATCATCGCCCACAGCTACGGCTACGGCGATGCCACTTTGCGGGTGGCTCAAGATTTCCCCGACACCTACTTCCTGCACGGCACCGCCCCTGGCAACGCCGACAACGTGGCCAATTACGACATCCCTTCGCATGAAGGGGGCTACCTGGCCGGGCTCCTGGCCGGCTCGATGACCGAGAGCAATAACATCGGCATCGTCAACTCCTTTGACATCCCCTCGATGGTCATGGTCTCCGAAGCCTTCAAGCTGGGGGTCAAAGAGGTCAATCCCGAGGCGACCGTCTCCGAGACCTTTGTCGGGGCCTGGAACGACGCTCCCGGCGGCCGGGAAGCTGCCGAAGCTCAACTGGATGCCGGCGCGGACTTCATCCTGGCGATGGGCAACCACACCGGGATGGGCGCCATCGAAGCGGCCGAGGACCGGGGTGTCTGGGCGGCGGGCCTGTACGCCGACCAGAACGAACTGGCTCCGGATATCGTCCTAACCTCGATTGTCAACCGCTTTGACGCCATCATCAACGCCGCCATCGACGATATTGCTCAGGGGACCTTCGGCAACAATGCCTACCTGCTGACTATGCGGGAAGGCGCGGTCGAGCTGGCCCCTTACCACGGCCTGGAAGATAAGATTCCCGAAGAGGTTAAGGCCATGTTGAACGAAACGGCCGAAAAGATCCTCTCCGGTGAGATCGAAGTGCCCATTATCGAAACCGCGTCGAAGTAGCGGTGGCTTTAGAATAAGGCGCTTAGAAAGTGGGCTCGGACCTGATTAATCGAATAGTCTATTTTGGTGGCCTCGATCTGCTTTTCTTGCTTCTCTTGCCACTGGACGTGCAACGAACGAATCTTCTCTGGCAAACGTGAGGCCAATCTATGCCGATCGTAGAAATGACCGGGATCGTCAAATATTTTGGGGCGGTGCTGGCCAACGACAACGTTGACTTTGCCCTGCAAAAAGGGGAAATTCACGCCCTGTTAGGCGAGAACGGAGCCGGCAAGTCCACCCTGATGAATATTCTGGTGGGCATGGTCCAACCCAATGCCGGCGAAATCCGTATCCGAGGCGAGAAGCAGGTCATCGACTCCCCGCGGGTGGCCGAGCAACTCGGCTTGGGTATGGTCCACCAGCACTTCATGCTGATCCCCCCGCTGACGGCGGGCGAAAATTTCGTCTTGGGTCTGAAAACACCCCGGTCACTGCTGTTTGGTTTAGCGAATGCCAAAGATCGGGTCCGAGCGCTTTCTAAGCAGTACCAACTCCGAGTCGATCCTGACGCCACCATCGCCCAGCTCAGCGCGGGCGAGCAGCAGCGGGTCGAAATTTTGAAGCAGCTTTATCGCGGCGCGAAAATTCTTATTCTCGACGAGCCAACCGCAGTGCTGACCCCCCAAGAGACAGAGAGCCTCTTTAAGGTGCTGCGAACTATGGTCGATGAGGATCATTCCATAGTCCTGATCACTCATAAACTGGATGAGGCTTTGAACTGGTCTGAGCAGATCGACGTGTTGCGAGATGGCCGCCTGGTCGGCACGGTGGCGGCTAAAGATGTCACCCGTCCCGAGTTGGCCAGAATGATGGTTGGGCGAGAGGTGTTGTTCCACTATTCAACTCCAAAAGAAGATCAAGCGGGTCGTGAGGTCGTGTTGGCTGCGGAAAACGTCTCTGTCCGCGGGGTTAAAGGCCAGCTAACCTTAAACAACGTCTCCTTAGAACTCCACGCCGGTGAAATTGTGGGCGTGGCCGGGGTAGCCGGCAATGGCCAAAGCGAGTTGGCCAAGGTGTTTGCCGGGTTAAGACAGGTAGAGCATGGCCGCATTACCCTGATGGGACGAGAGATTACCCATTGCTCGATTGACGAGATCATCGAGCAAAAATTGAGCTATATCCCAGACGACCGGCACAGAACCGGAATGTTGCCCCGGATGACCATTGCCGAAAATATGGTCCTGAAACAGCACAACTGGCCCCCTTTTGCCAACTGGTCGGTGCTAAGTCCGGGGGCTATCCGGCAACATTCTGAAACCCTGGTAAAGAGCTACAATGTGCGCACGCCCTCAATCAATTTGCCGATGGACTCCCTATCCGGGGGGAACCAGCAAAAGGTGGTGCTGGCCCGGGAGTTGGGACTAAAGCCGCACGTCCTGGTGGCCGATCAGCCGACCCGCGGCCTGGATGTGGGGGCCATCGAATACATTCACCAATTGCTGCTCGAGAGCCGCCGTGACGGCGTCGGGATATTGTTGATCTCCACCGAACTGGACGAAATCATGAGGCTCAGCGACCGGATTGTGGTCATGTTTGAAGGGCAGATAACCTACGAGGCAGCGGCGGCTAAGGCCGACATCGAAAAAATCGGCCTGGCTATGGCCGGCGAAGATGTAACCGCATGACGAGCCGTAGGGAAATCGAGAATCGCCAGTGGCTTGATTGGGCCATACCCTTTCTGACGGCGGTGCTGGCCGTCGTCGCCGCCTTTGCCGTGGGGGCCCTGTTCATTATTATTTTGGGGGCCGACCCCGTTGAGGCCTATAAGGCGATCCTGGTGGGCGCTTTTGGCAACGTCAATGCGCTGACTGAAACCGCAATTAAGGCAGCCCCGTTGGTCATTACGGCGGCCGGGCTGGCCATTGTTTTCCGGGCCAACATCTGGAACATTGGGGCGGAAGGGCAGCTCTTTATGGGCGGCCTGGCGGCGGCTTGGGTGGCCCTGACCTTTGGCGACCAACTGCCGCCGGCGGTGATTATTCCTCTGACCTTGATCGCCGGCTTCGTGGGGGGAGCCATGTGGGGCTTCATTCCGGCTATCCTGAAAGTTCGGCTGGGCATCGATGAGATCATCAATACCATTATGCTGAATTACATCGCCATTTTGCTGGTCAATTGGATCATTCACGGTCCGCTCCAAGACCCGACCGGCGGGTTTCCCCGGACCAGCATCTTCCCGGACAGCGCCCATCTGCCCATCCTCATTCCCCGGACGCGACTGCACCTGGGGGTGCTGGTGGCTATCGCGGTGGGGCTGCTCCTGCAATTTGTGCTGTGGCGCGTCTCTTTTGGCTACCGGGTGCGAGCTGTGGGTGACAATAAAGAAGCAGCGGCTTATGGCGGCATTAAAGTGGGCCGGGTGATCGTGACGTCGATGGTCATTAGCGGTGGCCTGGCCGGGATAGCCGGCATGATCCAGGTGACCGGCCTCCATTTCAGAATGTTGGAGGACATCTCCGGCGGCATTGGCTTTACGGCCATCGCCGTGGCCTTATTGGCCAACAACCAGCCGATCATCACCTTAGTGACCGCCTTGCTGTTGGCCGGGCTAGACGTGGGGGCCAATGCTATGCAGTACCAGGCCGACGTCCCGGTGGCGGTGGTCAGCTTGATCCAGGGGCTGGTGATCCTGTTTGTGGTGGCCCGGGAGTTCATTAGCCGCCGCCTCATCGCCCGGCGGCGGACGATGTCAGAAATGCTCGAGCATCGCAAGAAGGCTGACGATGCCTTAGAGCCTGGCGCACTCTGATTTAAAAGGTGGAGTTGACAGCATGTTAAGCACACTTTTGACCACCGCTTTCGCGGTTGGCCTGTTGCAAGCCACGTTGCGAACGGCCACTCCCTTATTGTTGGCCGGCATCGGCGAACTATTTAGCGAGCGGGCCGGCGTGCTGAACATTGGTCTGGAAGGGATGATGCTGATTGGCGCTTTGTTTGGCTTTCTGGTAGCCAACCAGACCGGCAGCCTCTGGTTAGGCATCGCCGCCGGTGGGGTGGCTGGCCTCCTCATCTCCCTGATCCACGCCCTGCTCAGTGTGAGCTTTGGGGTGAGCCAGGTGGTGAGTGGGGTAGGGATCAACATTTTCTGTATCGGGATCAGCCTGACTACTTACCGCTCGGTGTTTGGCATGGCCTCCTCCGGGGTGCCGACCGCCACGGCCCAGGAACCGATCTTCATTCCCTGGCTGAGCAACATCCCCTTCATCGGCCCGATATTTTTTCAGCAGTTGCCTCTGGTCTACCTTGCTCTGCTGCTGGTCCCCCTCACCTGGTTCATTTTGTACCGGACCGAGTGGGGCCTCAAGATCCGAGCGGTGGGGGAGCATCCCTTGGCCTCTGAAACGCTGGGGGTCAATGTGTACGCCATTCGCTACATGGCGGTGATGATCTGCGGCCTGCTGACGGGCATCGCCGGCACCTTTCTTTCGCTGGGGCTGCTCAATATCTTTCTGGACAATATGACGGCCGGCCGGGGCTGGATTGCTCTGGCCGTAGTCATCTTTGGCAAGTGGAAGCCCTTTGGGGTGTTGTGGGCTTCATTGTTATTTGGCCTGGCTAGCGCCTTTCAACTACGGGTGCAAGCCGCCGGTTTTGACATCCCCTACCAATTTCTGCTGATGGCGCCGTACGTTTTGACGATGCTGGCCCTTATCGGCGCGGTCGGCCGATCCGCGGCGCCGGCGGCTCTGGCGGTACCATTTCTCAAGGACAAATAGGATATCAGGATGCAAGTTGTCGGACAGTCTGTCATGCGTAAAGATGCGCTGGCCAAAGTGCTGGGCCAGGCCAAATTTGCCAGCGATCTCTCCTTGCCGGGGATGCTTCATCTGAAGCTGGTGCCAGCCGAACGGCCTCACGCCCGGATAACCGGGATCGATATCGCCGCAGCCAAGCGTCAGCCCGGCGTGGTGGCCGTATTCACGGCGGCTGATGTGCCGGTCAACCGCTTTGGATTATTGGTGGCCGACCAACCGGTTTTGGCGGACGAGGTGGTTCGCTTTGTGGGAGACAAAGTGGCGGCGGTCGTGGCCGAGACTCTGGCACAAGCAGTCCGCGCCGCCGGAATGATCCAGGTCACCTCTCAGGATTTACCGGTGCTGGCCGAGCCCATGGCGGCGATGCAGCCCGGGATGCCGTTGATCCACCCGGGTCACCCCGGCAATATCGCTCACACGGTCAGGCTACGGCGGGGCAACATCGAAGCGGGCTTTGCCCAGGCCGAGGTGGTCATCGAGCGGGAGTATCGCACCCCGCGGCAAGAACACGCTTTCCTGGAACCTGAAGCGGGCCTGGCCTACATCGACGAGGTAGGGCGGGTCACTGTGGTCACCGCCGGACAATCCGTTCACGACGATCAGCGCCAGGTGGCCACCGCGCTCGACTTGCCGCTGGAGCAGGTACGGATTGTCTATGGCCCCATCGGCGGCGCTTTTGGCGGGCGGGAAGATATTTCGGTCCAGATCCTCCTGGCCCTGGCGGCCTGGAAACTGCAACGGCCCGTAAAGATCTTCTGGAGCCGCCGGGAGTCTATTCTGGGCCATGTTAAGCGCCACGCCATGATCCTGCGGCACAAATGGGGCGCCCGGCGAGACGGCCGGCTGGTCGCGGCCAAAATCGAGGTAATCTCCGATGCCGGCGCTTATCTCTCGACCAGCAGTTCAGTCCTGGACAATTTCTTGTTCACGGCCATTGGGCCCTACCAGATTCCAAACGTTCACCTAGACGGCCAGGCTGTTTACACCAACAACGTGCCCGGCGGCGCGTTTCGGGGATTTGGTTCGCCCCAAAGCGCCTTCGCCGCGGAGTTGCAGATGGCCCAGTTGGCCGAGGCGCTGGACCTGGACCCGATTACGATGCGCCTGCGCAACTGTTTGCGGGATGACTCGCTGCTTTCGACCCAGTCGCCGGTGCCGGGCGGGGTCAGCTTGCCGGAGCTGCTGGAACGCTGCGCGCACGAAATCGGGGCTCGCGATACCGGGCAGGGCTGGCAGATGCCAACCTTGCCCCAACTCCCGACCAAAAAACGGGGGATTGGGGTGGCTGCCGGCATGAAGAACTCGGGCTTTAGCTTTGGTTTCCAAGAGGGGAGTGAAGCCAGAGTGATTTTACACGGCCAGGCCGCCATCGACCGGGTCGAACTCCATACCGCCGCGACCGACTACGGACAGGGCAGCCATACGGTCCTGGCCCAGATAGCGGCTGAGGTGGTGGGGGTCAGGCCGGAACGGGTAGAAATGGTCACCAGTGATACCGCGGTCATAGGAGACTCCGGCCCAGCCTCGGCTTCCCGGCTGACTTTCTTTGCGGGCAATGCGGTCAGGCAGGCCGCCGAACTGGCTTTAAGTCAATGGCGGAATGAAGAGCGACCCGCTTTGGGCGAATGTCGCTGGACCGCGCCGCCAACCACCCCTCCGGATCCTGAAACGGGGGCGTGTGTCAATTCGGTTTCCTTCTCCTATGGGGTCCAGGCTGTAGAAGTGGAGGTCAATATCGAAACGGGCCAAATCACCCTGCTCAACGTGGTAGCCGTCCAAGATCCGGGCCGGGCAGTCAACCCGCGGCAGGTGGTGGGTCAGATCGAAGGGGCGGTGGTGCAGGCCCAAGGATGGGCTTTGCTTGAGGATTTTATCACCGAGGGAGGACGGGTTTTAACGGATCAACTGAGTACCTATCTAATCCCGACCGTGCTGGATATTCCCCTCAATTTGAAAAGCGTCCTGATCGAAAAAGGGGACCCGCTCGGGCCGTTTGGGGTGCGGGGGGTGGGTGAAATCCCGTTCATTCCCCTGGCCCCGGCCATCATTTGCGCGGTGCATGATGCGCTGGGCGTCTGGTTCGATAATCTGCCGCTCAAGCCGGAGCGCGTTCTGGCCCGGCTTCGGGAGAAATAGGGAGGATCGTTGGGGGGATGCTGGACTTGCTTGAAACCAACCTGATACGGGACGCGACGCGCATAAAAATGATACTGGTAGCTCTTCTTCTGGCGTCGTGCGCCTCGACTGCGACACCGGCTTCGCGGTCAGCGTTGAACATTGAAGCGCTCATCCTGCCGGGCGATTTACCGGCCGAGTTCAAGGTGGGGCCAATCGGCCATACGCCCCCCGAGATCATAGAAAATGCGCCGCCGGCAACCCAAATATTCCATCAGGCGGTGACCGAGGGTCGTTTGACCTCCGAAGGGGTGGCGGTGCTGATCTATGAAGACCAGTCAGAGGCAGACGCTGCTTACCAACAAATTGCCGGCGTACTTGAGCCCGAGGCACCGCTACAGGACCTCCCCGAACTGGGCGAAAAGGCCAGGTATTACGAAAAGTTTACCAATGGATATTTGTCCTCCTATACTACCAAAATAGTCTACCAACGGTGTCGGGCCGTCATTTTTGTCAGCTTATTTTCTCCGAAAGCCAAAGCGGAGACCGTTACGGCTTATGCGGAAAAACTTGATGACCGGCTGACACAGTTGCTCTGTCCGTGACAGGCCAGCGACAGGGGAGTACTAGAGAAAAGCTAATTTATTAGATAGGAGAACTTACTATGGCTATTGTTCCTTCGCAAATCTATGACGCCCCATCATACGAGTCTATTTTGGCCTATTACCAGGGGCTGCGGCAATTCTGGCATCCCGTGCTGCCGGCAGAGGCGCTGCCGGTCGACCGCCCAACGGCGGTCAAACTCTTGGGAGAAGATATCGTCCTGGCCAGG
The DNA here is from genome assembly GCA_937864185.1 of uncultured Chloroflexota bacterium. Classification (GTDB taxonomy): domain Bacteria; phylum Chloroflexota; class Anaerolineae; order 4572-78; family J111; genus JAGRBY01. The sequence goes on along the minus strand of CALMIS010000203.1, from coordinate 3,346 downwards.
CTCGATGGCCGGGTGGCGGCGATGCAAAATCTGTGCCGCCACTTTCAAGCCCGGCTGTCGCAGGGAGAAATCGTGGAGCATCAGGGCGAACAAGGCTTGATGTGCTCGTATCACGGCTGGGTGTATGACGCCGCTGGGCGATGTGTCCTTATCCCGCAACTGACCCCCGGCCGCGAAATTCCCCCAGGGGCTAAAGTGCCAAGTTACCAGGTCCAGACAAAATATGGCTTGATATGGGTTTGTTTGGCCGAAGAACCGAAATTCAATATTCCCCAATTTCCGGAGTTCGACGATCCTACTTTCCGTAAAGGGCCGTTACGCTCATACGAGCCCTGGCAAGTCAGCGCCCCCCGCCTGATTATGGGCACGTTAGACGATACCCACTTCCCCTGGGTTCATCCAGGCCTGCTTGGCGACCGGGAGCATCCAGAAGCGCCGGACCACAAAGTGTGGCGCGAGGGCCAATATTTGATGAGCCAGTATTCAATTCTGGAACCGCCCAACGTCACCACGTCCAGTTCAGAGAATAAGGGTGAAGCCGGCAGTCAAGAGGAATTGAGAGAGGTGACTTATACCAATTACGTGGGGATGCCCAACGTTATCCGGTTGGTAAAAAGCGGCGATTACGGCACCTATGTTATCTGGGGGGCCATGCTGGCCCATGAATATAATCTGACGACCTCTTACTGGATCGTGGCCAGAAACTACGATCTTGACCCCGCGCGCGACCAGAGTTATGAAGATTTTCAGGATGCGGTCCGAGCGCAGGATAAACCCATCCTGGAAGGGCAGCGCCCGTGGCTGCTGCCGCCCTTCTGGACCAAAATCGAACTACCCCTCAGACCGGCGGACCAACCGTTGATCGAATATCAGAAGTGGTTGGAAGAGCTAGAGATTGCTGTTAATATTTAACCCCTCGTTCGACTGAATCGCCTGCAGTTGCGGTCCATATTGGCCCAGGTCTGCTCCAGTCCTTAGAGTCTAAACAGACGGAGAAGGCCGGCCCGGTGGCTTGATCCGCGACCAGATGTGCAGTCCAAACGCAAGCGCTGCTCCGGCCTCGGCCAGTCGCCCCACCAATATGGTCATAGGGGCTGAAACGAACAACGGGCCAACTCCAGCCAGTACCACGCCGAGATTAAGCAGCACGAAGGCCACCCAGGCCGGTTTTTCATTACCCCGAGATCGCCAGAAGCGAGGAAAGATCCAAAAAGCAACGCCCATGACCAGTTGCACCGTCCAGCCGAAGAGTAACAGTTCAACGTGAACCGCGAGGAGTCTCCATAACGGTGGATAAAAGGGTGTGGCCTTGTGCAGTAAGATCAGCGCGCCAAACGTTACGCCAAGCGCCAGATGCAGGAGGGCCGCCCGAATAAACCAACAACTTAACTTTGGCAACTCAGCGCTCCTTTACCCGGCCCCAGGTATTGAAGATAAAGAGCATCCCGGCGGACCACTGCAGAACTGCCGCGAGGGCCGATAGCCAGGCCCATAACGCCTCAGGCCGCAGCAGATGCAGCGGTTCGCCGATAACGCGGCAGACAAGGCCAACATTGAAAAGCCAGAAGGTGGCCGACCACAAGGCTTCATTGCCGCGCGGCTGAGCCTGACTGTAACGGGGGAACATCCAGTAGACGACGCCAAAGATAAGTTGGGTGACCCAACCCCACATAAACAGATGAAGAAATACCGGCGCAAGGGCTGCGCTGGCCGTAGGTAAGCCCCAAAAAGGGAGCCCGGCCATCAGGGCTCTGACCACCAGGGCAGCGATCAGCGACCCCATTGCGGCTTTAATAAACCAACGAGTCAGGGTTGGCATTAGCTTGACACGACCTTCTCTAATGGCAAGTGACGAGGAATATCGTCACGACTGCCGTAGAAATTTGGCTTCGATGAAATCGGCTAGGGCCTCAACCTCATCCAAATCGAATCGCGGTACGGATAACTTCAACGGCAGATCGGTCACGATGGCGCTGAGTTCATCTTGGGTACAAAGAAGCTCTTTACTGCGGGCGGCGCGGACGACTTCGATTTTGGGGGCACTATCTCTCATGAAGCCTTCGGTCAGGATTAGATCAACATTGGTGAAGCGGCCGGCCAGTTCTTTCAGGGGAGACACGTCGGAAGGACCGCGTTCAATCAGAGCGAGCTTTCCAGGCGCGGAGATGAGCACGGCCTCCGCCCCAGCCTGGTAATGACGCCAAGTATCCTTGCCGGGGTAGTCGATTTCAAAATCGGCGTGGGCGTGATGTTTGATAGTCCCCACGCGGTAACCGCGTTGGCTTAAGAGCGGGATAAGTTTTTCCAGTAACGTTGTTTTACCGCTGTTGGACTTTCCCACGATCGAGACTATTGGCGCCATTTGATTTACCCTCACCGGCAATTTTTGTCAATTATCCACTTGCCCAGCCCGGCTGTCAAAACGGTCAAGGTAATGCTCAGTCCTTTGTTCCCAATAGACATCTTGACGATGTGACAAAAGTCGCGGACAGCCTGAGCCGGTTCTGGTATTATCCGTACCAGGAGGTCAGCGATGGCAGAAAACAAAACCCCAACTCAATGTTTGAACTGTGACCGCTCTGAAATGATGGTGCCCCTGGTCAGTCTAAGATACAGCGGCAGCCAAGCCTGGGTCTGCACCCAATGCTTGCCGATCCTCATCCACCACCCCGACCGTTTGGCCGGCAAACTCAGCGGCGCCGAACAGAAGGTTCCGGCGGACTCAGCGGAGTAAACCCCAGTGGCGAGATCGCCGGACAACAAGCGAGCGTCGCGCGGGCTGAACTTGACCCAACGGCTTAGCCCGCTGCCCTTGATGGCGCTCATGCTCCGATTATCTTCCCGGCAGTCCTGGGGAAGCGCATTGATTTCTTCCCTATTTTTTACAGTCACCTTGTCATTCTCCACCTCTCGCTCTTGGGGCGTGTTAGCGGCGATTTGGCTGCCTGGCTGCCCGCTCGGCAGGGGGGCGGGCTGCTGAATGGGGTGGCGATCTTGCTGTTTATGGCCAATACGATCCGCGCGGTTCACGGTTCGGCCCGTCAGGTACGGTCAGCCAGTGACGTGGTCCTTTAGTTTGCCAGAGTTGAAGAGCAATGTGTCTGTTTAGAGTGAGCTACCCACCCGCTTTTAGCGATGGGTAGCTCACTCCCCCAGTTTAGACCCGGTTCCAGCAGCGCGGCGGCTGAACCCACCGCCGAAGCAAGGCAAGCCATTTAGGGCTTCCGCGCCCGGATACAAATGAAGCCTGGTTCCTTGAGCAGCTTCTGATAGTTTTCCGGGTCCTTGCGTCGGTACTGCTCCGTGGGCAGCGGTTCGAGCAGGTAGTCAAGCCTCAGACCGGCTT
>CALMIS010000202.1 GCA_937864185.1 uncultured Chloroflexota bacterium | reverse complement strand
AGGTTAAGGACCTTAATTGGAGGATTGCTATGCTGCTCGATTTGTTACTGCCGGCCGTGCCGGGTCTTCAACTCGAGACTTATACCGCTGGAGCCGAAGGTATTACGTTGATGCTGCAAACCAGCCACCTCACCGCCGCCTGTCCCCTGTGCCAACAAGCTTCAAATCGGGTTCATAGTCACTATGAGCGGACCGTCTCGGTCGTAATTAACCTAAGTGGCGGAGTCACCCCCGCCACTTAGGTTAATTACGACCGAGAAAAACCATCAGCCCTTGTTCTTAAATTATCAGCACCATAAACTAACCAAGGAAGGCATTGCTTATATCCTCGCAAAATATGCCGAGTCAGCCCGGAAGTCATCGACAATCGTGCCTGTGAAGGTGAAACCGCATGTCATTCGCCATTCGAAGGCCATGCATCTTCTCCAGGCAGGGGTAAATCTCATCTACATTCGTGATTTCTTAGGTCATGTCGATATCAAAACGACAGAAATTTATGCCCGGGCCGATACGGAAACGAAACGGAATGCGATTGAGCAGGCTTATCCCGACCTGATTGACAGCAATTTGCCGGATTGGAATAAGGATCAGGAACTCCTTGCGTGGCTATCTAATTTAAAATAGGTTCGGAGATTATGCAAAGTAAATCGGCCAAAAACGGCGAAAATGCCGTGGGTTGGGCCATTACTTTGCATAATTGCTTTCTTTGCATAAGGTGGGGTAGCCTCGCCTCTCCTCGCTAATATTGCCTTACACGGTTTGGAAGAAACCATCACCCAACAATATCCCCAAGCCAAGGTCATTCGCTACGCTGATGACCTGGTCATCTTGCACCCTGACCTCCCCGTAATCGAACAAATCCAACAGACCGTGACCAACTGGCTCGCCCAGATCGGACTGGAATTGAAACCAAGTAAAACGCGAATTACCCACACCTTCCATTCCCACCAGGGCGCCATTGGCTTTGACTTTCTGGGCTTCCATATCCGCCAGTATCCAGTGGGTAAGACCCACTCCGCCAAATCAACCGGACGCCATCCAAAATTACTGGGCTTCAAAACCATCATCAAACCGAGCCAGACTGCTCTCAAACGTCATCAGCAAGCGCTCCGAGCCGTTATCAAAAGGCATCGCTCCATTTCGCAGGCTCGGCTCATCGGCCAGCTTAATCCAATTATCAAAGGTTGGACAGCTTACTATTCAACCGTCTGCTCCAAAGCCACCTTTAGTAAAATGGCGCATCTCACCTTTCTCAAACTGAAACGGTGGGCCTACCGTCGTCACCCTGGCAAATCTCGGACCTGGGTTATCCACAAATATTGGCGGTTACACCAAAACTACTGGGACTTCGCCCCATCGGAGGATAAACCTCTCTATTACCACAACAAAACCCCTATTCAACGATATGTTAAGGTTCAAGGCAACAAAAGCCCCTATGACGGGGATTGGCTTTACTGGAGCAACCGAAATCGCCAACAACCAGGCACACCCAAGAGAATAATCACTCTCCTCCACCGACAAAAAGGTCGATGTACCCAATGTGGACTGTATTTTAGAGCAGAGGACAAACTCCAACTAGACCATATCATCCCGACCGCTCAAGGTGGTCAAGACGGTTACAGCAACTGGCAATTACTTCACGCTCATTGTCATCATCACAAGACCGCTCAAGAAAATCTGACCAGCTTTTGCTTGTTTTTGACCAAATAACTTGGCCTGTAACAGCCAAGGATACCGGATTGGGTTTGTTTGGGAATGTTTCTATCGATTAGAAACCCCGTCTGTTTGCGTTATCGAATAGAAATCTGTTAACTTTGCGAAAAAACAAGGTGTGAAGTTATAAACAGTAAGTAAGTTTAATGCCTGCAAGCTATAAAGTCTTCAACTCTTTGAAATTTTGTGCCATCGCTTCCTGTTTTAGCTCCCGCAGTCGATAACCAATTCCCCACTCTGCTAAAAGATAATAGGGCTTTTTGGGATGATCTTCAATTTTTTGACGCAGATAGTGAACGTACAATTTAAGAGAGCCAAGACCAACGTCCTTGTCCGTTCCCCATATTTCGTGGATGAGTTCTTCATGGGTTACCACCCGTCCTGCACGCCGCATAAGAATAGCCAGTAAACGAAATTCTGTAGGCGTCAATTTAATCGGCTTGCCCCTTAGTCTAACATGACGATTATCAAGGTCAATTGAAAGTTGACCATCATCGTAAATGGACTTGCGGTTGGTAGTGTTTTTGGTATGCCGTCTCAATAGAGTACGAATTTTGGCGAGTAATATAGGTACTGCTACAGGTTTATGTAAATAATCATCCGCTCCCATCTCCAAAGCTTTTACAACACTTCTTTCATCATGTTTTGGACTCTTTACAAGTATAGATGGGACGCCCAATTCTCTTAAACGACGACATGTTTCAAAACCATCAGTCATTGGAGTCATTAAGTCCAGTATGACTAACTCTGGAGAGTGTTCCCATGTGATTTTCAGTCCTGCCTGACCACTGTTTGCAGTGAGGACTTTAAAGTTCTCCTTAGTCAGGGCTTCTTTAAGTGATTCAAGTATTTCCTTGTCGTGGTCAATAAGTAAGATCTTTGTCATAGATGTTCTGCTCCCAAACAAGTACCAAAGGGTTAATTCCTTACACTATTAGTCGAGATAAGATAATTTTACGGGCAGCATTTTGCACGAAGATTTGTGCTGTTCCTCAGCATCTAATTTAGTGCTCGGTTTAAGTCGATAGTGCGTAAATAGAACTAGAGTGGTAACACTGCAACAAGATATGAGCCGGAGACAGGTTTACATCATAAGGGCTCCTGGCTTCGTTTGAGGAATCTTTTCGAGAAGAGAGAAATAGGAGCGCACGGTGAAAGATACCGTCTCTTTCTATAGATGCGTTCAATGAATTGAGCACAACTCTGCCGAGACAAATAAATTGTTTGGTGTAAAATGTAAAGAGAGTATCCAACTACTCGATGAGATGATCAGTTGATGAATATATTTGCGGATCACTTGGATAACCACGTTTAAATGTGAGTTTACTAGCTGAGTACTACAGGTGACAATCCTTAAAGATATTGGAGAACAATGGGTTGGACGACATTTAGATTCAACTAACTTATACCAGCGCTTGGTTGTAGACGGAAGTAGTGTTTTGATCTACTAGAGGCAGGAAGTAACATCTATCAAGTTACTGTTACATTCTCCTAATACAACTTTGGTACATTAACTGTAACAGTTTTTAATGATAACGGTGTGTGAACATGGTAAGAAAAAAGTTAGAGTGAGTGTTTTTGGTTGAGAAGTAAGAAAACAAGGTTTTTGAATAGTGTTATCGAGAAAACCGGTTAATAGAGTACAGCTTTAATTTGTCTATTGACACTTACTGGCGACTTAGCCAATGACGAAGTTAACCAAATCGATATCCAACTCCCCACTCATTTTGAATTAGGTCAGGATTTGAGGGGTCTTTCTCAAGTTTTCTACGGAGATAACTGACGTACAGTCGAAGATAATCAATTTCCCCTACATATTCTGCACCCCACACTTCAGTTAAAAGGAACTCATGAGGAAGAACTCGGCCTTTGTACTTAGCCAAAACTGATAGTAGTTTGAATTCAGTAGGACTTAGATCGACGCGCTGCCCATCAACGGTAACTTCATATTTATCTAAGTCAATAATTAGGTTACCCTGAGTTAAAATAGGCTCACGGTGAGTGGAACTGCTATCGGACCGTGAAACACGGCGAAGTAGGGCTTTGACGCGAGCTCCCAATTCATCAGCGGTCACAGGTTTCACTAAATAATCATCGGCACCTAGGTTGAGTCCCTTGATAACTTCATCTTCAGCACCGAGTGCGGTTAGCATAATGATGGGCACATCGGTCATTTCTCTGAAACGTTGACAGGTTTGCCAGCCATCCATACCAGGCATCATAATATCAAGCACTATAGCATTGGGTTTAAGCGTATAAGCTTTACGGAGACCAGTCACAGCGTCGTGAGCGATTTCTACCTCAAAGTCCATCTTCGCCAGCATCAATTGTAAAAGTTCACACAGTTGCACATCGTCGTCAATGATAAGGAGTTTGTAACCCATACTTTTCTCTCCAAATGCCCTTGCGTTACGTAACAGATTTCAAGTAAAAGATGTTTTTTAATATTATACGTAGATTAATATGAACAACTGAATTATACCACAAAACTATTTTGTTGATCACGCTTAGCACTTAATGTTAATGGTAATCCACCATAAGTACTGCTCAATTTTGTAGTAGTAGTGGTAGTCTTATTAATTTGCCTTGATATACTTGTATCTACGTGTTAAAATGATTGGGATTTGAATCAGAACCACAGAGGAGGAACTTGTTGTTAGTTACAGGTAATATTGAATTGACTATTGAGGATGTTAAGCAGGTCTTGACCTTACCCTTACCAGGTCAAGCAGGACAAATTAAAATGGCGCCTCTTCCACCAAGAGAACTGCATACTGACCGGTGGATAATTCCTGACGATTGTCGTGAAGCTGGAGTATTACTTTTGCTTTATCCCCATATACTTGGAAATGGTAACAACGAGCTTCATATCGCCCTTATCCGCCGTCCTGAGTATCCCGGTACACACGGTGGCCAGGTTTCTTTCCCGGGTGGACAAAGAGAATTTGGCGAAACGTTGAAAGAAACGGCGATCCGGGAAACACGAGAAGAAATCGGGGTGAGACCAGAGACGGTGGATGTATTAGGGAGGTTATCAAAATTGTATACGCCTCCCAGTAATTATTGTATTTATCCGTTTGTTGCTTTTGCCTCAAGCCGACCGGAGTTTAGACTTGATGTTATTGAGGTAGCCGAACTAATTGAGGTACCGTTACAATTGCTGCTTGACCCATCAACCCAGAAGCGAGAAGTTTGGCATTTTGAAAACTTTGGCGAGCGCGATGTGCCGTTTTTTGATGTTTTTGGACATAAGGTGTGGGGCGCAACAGCAATGATTTTGAGCGAGTTCTTGACGTTACTCCAACCCACAGAGGGCTAGGTTCCTTACTTTTATCTTTATCTTGAAGCTCAAAGAAATCTATAAGGAGCGAGACCATGGATGGTATGCTGGGTGATGCATCCTCGTCACAGCTATTGATTTTGATTGGGGTTGTGCTTATTTTAGCAATGCTGTTTATGGCGGTTATTGTTTTATCGTTTGTGAGACGAGGCAAAAAGATCGCGGTCACAACAAAGTCTGAAGCCAGTAGTGGGAAAACCAATAGCCGGACGAATATTCCAACTGCACAAACCAACCGCAACCCAGAACTCTCTTTCTCCAACCGACTTGAGCTTCAGAACCTCTCTAAGAACGAGAAGTCTGCAACTGAGGAACCAGACTTTGTACCCAGTTCCACCGAACGTATTGATCTAGCTTCGCGACTGGCTGTTTCTAGCAACCAGCCCGCTTCCCCATCAAGTACCTCTAGAGATGAACCGTATGAGTTACTGCGTTTTCTGCACGACCAAGACACCGGTCAATTTATTGTGGAAGTGGGGAGTCAGCAGTATACCAAACTAACTAATGTGTCAGATAAGAAAGTAGGTCAGTATCTTTTGGAGTTAGCTGCTCACTTTTTGCACTTCACCAACGGATTGATCGTCACGGAAACAGGCATGAAAAACTTGGGTAGCCCCAATGTTGGAGCGCTGCCCAAACCGATTGCCATAGTTGCCCGACGAAGCTCTCGGTCTGTAATGCCGGGCAGTGCCAACCCGTTCAACGCGACAGACCCGGATGAAGTGGAAACTGCCTTATTAGAGTCCCTTCGGAGCAATTTACAGGGTGGATCTCAACGTCCACGAAGTGGTTTATTGAATTTGGGTGCCCTTACTCAACCAGAACCAGCTATGCCATCTCTTAATTTGGCTGATCAGATCAACGAAATTGTTCAAGCACGGTTACGGTATGCTCCGCTGTCGCGAAGACCGGAGGTGATCATCTCTTCAAGTTTGAGCGGTGGGATACGAATTAAGGTGGATAATGAATACTACAATGCTCCTGATGAGATCCCCGACTTGGAGGTTCGCCAACTTATCAAAGACTCTATCAAAGAGTGGGAACGTAGATAACAAGCGAAAGTTAGAGAAAATAAAAAATTCTCCACCAAATCGGTGGAGAATTTTTTTGCGAGTGAAAGTAACTAGGAAACCTCTACCGGTACTACTTTGAAATTGCGCTTATCCGGCTGAAGTCGTCCAGTAGTAACTTGGGTATCGTGTTGAAAAATGATCAGAGCATTGTGCGCGACAGCCCACTGTTGCCAAAAACGTTTGGTCTCGATGGACTCGAGCGGCTCGACGTCATAGCTGGTGACCCAGGCCAGACGCTGGAATTGGTAGTGCAAGGTGGCCAAATCGGCGACGAAGATAGCACTTTCATCACCAGACTCTAAGATGACAATTTGGTGGGCTCGGGTATGCCCTCGGGTTACGGCTGTGCGAACTTCGTTGGTGATGGTGGTATGACCGTTGAGTAGAGTTAGCTGACCTGTGGCATACAAGGGAGTATAATTGTCTGGGAAGTAGGTGGCGCGAGTCCGCTCGTTGGGCGTGATAGCGTCAGCATACTCCAGGCGCTGGACATAGTATTGAGCATTGGGAAAAGCCGGGAGCAACTGGTCATCTACGAGAAGCGTATTGCCACCGCAGTGATCACCGTGCAAATGAGTATTGATTACAACATCGATTTCTTCGGGCTGCACGCCTCGTCGGGCCAGGGCATCGAGTAGGTCGCCTTCCGGGCGGACTAAGCCGACGTGTTGGCGTGTCTGCTCGTCCAGCTTGCGACCATAGCCAGTATCGACCAGAATCGTTTTTCCTTCAGAGCGGATGAGCAGCGAGTTAAGAGCAAAAGGAACCCGGTTTAGCTCATCCGGGGGTAATAACTGCTTCCATACTACTTGGGGAACCAAGCCGAAGGCACCACCGGCGTCGGCCCAGTATAAGCCGTCGCTAATGATGTAATACTCAAGATTATTAAGTCTAGGCAACGTTCTTTACCTCGTTCAAATGAGTCTGCACTACTGGCTTGAAAGTCTGTCCGCTGCTCAACCATCCTAGATTATAGCGGATCCAAATATGAGCCGGGCATAAATTTTTTTATGGCTTCGTGGAACCAAGTAACCAGTTGCTTTTTTTCGGTCTCCGGTAAAAAGGCGGCTTCGGCTGCGTAAAGGACCATCCGGCAGAGGGCTCGGAAAGGGACTCCAGCGCCGCTGATAGCCACCAGGTATTCGTCAGTGAGGGTGGTGTTGGAAATTGAAGGATCATCGGTGTTAACCGTAACGGGAATACCCAGCTTAAAAAAGGCAAAGAGCGGTTGCTGGCTTAACTTAGGGATAATGCCTGTCTGCATGTTGCTTGTTGGACAAATCTCTAAGGTGACCTTATTCCGGCTCAGAAAATCCATAACGGAGATATCTTCTCTGGCCCGTACACCGTGCCCAATTCGCTCTGCCCCCAACTGCTCAACGGCCTCTCGAACATTGCCAGGCGGACCAGCTTCGGCAGCATGGACAGTAATATGCATACCTTGATTCTTGGCCCATTGAAAAACATCGACAAACTTGGCAATGGGGTAATTGATCTCATCGCCGGCCAGATCTAGACCAACGATGCCATCTTCACGCCGATCGACGGCAATTTGGGCCAGTTGGCGAGCATACTGCGGTTCGTGGCGTCCAATTTGAACGATCAAGCGTACCTGAATTTTATGTTCGATTTGACCTCGTTTGGTTGCCTGAACCACCCAATCCGCCACATCTTCAAAGCTGAAGCCTTGATTAAGGGCCAGTGCAACTGGGTTGAAACGTAATTCTAAATAGCGAACATTATCAGCCGCAGCATCGGCTACCGCTTCGTAGGCAATGCGCTCGACCGCTTCACGGCTACTATAAAAGCGACGCAGGAGTTTAAATTTGGCCAGAAAACCGTGAAAATCGGGTGTATCATCCACAACTTGGACCAGGGGACGCAATTCATCGGGGCTCATACTTGGCAAATCGACGCCGTGTTGGTGAGCAATATCGGCGAGCGTGGTTAACCGCAGGCTGCCTTCCAAGTGGCGGTGCAGATCGATTTTGGGCATATGAAATATCGTCGAACGTAGATCGCGTATTGTAGCGCCGTAATTGTCCAAGACTTTGTTCATAAGTCTTACTTAAACTCTTTTAGCAGCCAACTCCAGTACCGCCACGTTACAGCGAGAGCTATAGTTAAGCCGACAGCTAAGGGTATGTAGTAGGTCAGCAGGAGAAACCAAGGAGCCTGAAGCCAATCTGGAAAAAGGCCAGGTGACAGGGTGCCTCTAGCAACGATGAGGTGAATGAAGGCGCCAAAGGCGGTTAGGGCAATAGCCAAGTAATAGTAGCGATACAGTGGGGCCATTCTTTCCACTGCACCCAGCCGCTCCGAGAGGCGACACAGCACGGAGAGTAGGATCACGACGGCCACCAGGCTAATTACGCTTAATAGAGTAGCATCAGGATTCAAGAGCGTCCTCCAATCATCATGCGAAGCAGAATGACTCCGACCCCTCCTAAGACCATTCCTCCAAAAAAGCGCAGTAAGTCTCCAAAGAAATTGCCGACCAGTAGCGGGGCTAAACCAACATAGGGGATAGTGGCCAGCAAGAACGCTACAATTGGAATGAGAAAGAGTTGGTAAAAGGAACGGTGTCCTGACTTTTGCTCATAAAAGCGGCCAATGGCAAATAAGAAGAAGATAAGTACACAAACTAATCCCCAGATATAGATGGTTAATATAGCGCTGATAAGGTTAATCAATTCTCTTAATCTGGCTGGAGATTTTGACTTGCTACCAAAGGCTCAAATGACACAAATCTGAAGATGACCAGTGGAATTTATTTTTTTACAAAGGCTTCGACGAAGGAGGCTGCTAGTTTCCGTGGATTGCCACTCAAAATTCCTTCCTGGCCCTCGAATTTGGACTGTACCTCGATACCATTGGCTGCAATACTGTATTGTCGAATATCTTTGGCGTGATCGCTGCCCCGCATTTTGAGAACAAGTAGCGCTTTGCGGATCGCAGACTCGATTTCGACGTAGCGCAGCAAAATGTAGGAGTCGACCACGAATCCAATACTAGAATTATCAGTAGAGTCGCCCAGCAACACCGGACTCTCTCGGGTAAGAAGGGATGTGAGGCGCTCACGCTTGAGAGCATTAATGAATTTGAATTCCAAGCTGCGCAACTCAACAGGGTTTTGGGTGAGCCGGGCAAAATGACTGACACTGTCAACGACAACCCGTCGTGCTCCAACATCCCTGATATGACCCTCGATAAAGCCACCGACGCTTTCTAAATCCATTTGGCTAACTTCCGGGCTGGTCATTACGATTTTAAGCAATCCCTGTCGCTCAAGCGCCGGAAAATCCCAGCCAAACGTGGTCGCGTCATGATAGTACTGTTTAGGAAACTCTTCAAAGGTGATGATCAAACCTGGTTCATTAAAATGAACAATACCGTTGTAAATAAACTGCATCCCGACGGTGGTCTTGCCTGTGCCCGGTGCGCCCTCAACTAGATTGGCCGACTCTGGTAAGAAGCCGCCACCGAGCATCTCATCCAAGCCGCTGATCCCGGTTTTAACTCTGTCCATTAGCGCATTCCTCTGATAATGTGGTAGACAGCTTTGACTCGGAAATGACGGTCTTCACAAGCCGTGATAAATTTTTCGACTAAATTTCGCATGCTTTCATCGGCGGAGAGCGAATAGATAGATGTATTTCCCAACAACGACTTTTTCATAATCTGATCGGCAACAAGCTCGCTCAATTCCGGCTCAACAGACGCAACCGGGCGACCGGCGTACTTGGCAATGTTTTCAACCGTGTCGGTAGTGTTAGGATTTTCGTAAAAAAATCTGACTAGATCCCACTTGATGAAGGAATTAACTTTAGTTTTGACAAAATCAAGCAGATCCGGGTCCATGTCATCCATCAGGCGGGCCGTAAAATCATCTTGATTGGCGGCCAAGGTTGATTCTCCTTCCTCTAGTCAGTCAAAGAAATATTTCGGTTTTCTCTTTTCTGAGGCTGCTGTTGGAGCATTGGGGAGCAAGTCGCCCTGTAGTTCTCAACGACCTCTATGTTAGCATTATTGCCCCCAAATTGCAACAGCAAAAAACCGCAGACCTCAGAACTGCTTATGCTGAAGTCTGCGGTGAAGCGAGACTAATTTGCTTAGCGTCGTTTAGCTTTGTTTGGCTTGCCTGCTTTAGCGCTACGTGGCCCTGGACTACCGTTGGCGCCTACTCGATCAAGCTTTTCGTGGCAGTGCTTGTACTTTTTCCCGCTGCCGCAGTAACATAAATCGTTACGGCCCGGAGTTTTGCTAACCCGGACAGGCTGGGGCGCCTCGGGGGAGCTGCCCGCAGTTTCAGCCGTGACATTGCTGCTGCTGGCGGCTTCGGCGCTGGGATGGATAGCTTGCACATTTTTGGGTTGGGGCGCCTGCTGGATCATCACCGTCGGGCGGAAAGCGCGATGGACGACTTCAACTTTGATGTTGTCTCGCAACTGGCCGTACATCGCAAATCCTTCTTTTTGGTAGGAGACCAGAGGATCTTGTTGGGCAATGGCCCGCAAACCGATCCCTTGCCGCAGGGCATCGAGGGCGGTCAAATGCCGAACCCAGAGGGTATCCAGCACTTGCAGCATTAGCCGTTTCTCAAATTTACGTAGCTCCTCGGATCCTACCGCGGCTTCCATGCGCTCATAATTCTCTTCGGCAATATCGAGCAACTGCTCTTCAATTTCATCGCGGGCCATATTGGACCAGGCCTCAGTGGTGACCGTCTCAGGCAGGGGCATCACCATTTTGACGCCGTTCATCAGCGCGTGCAGATCCCACTCTTCTGGAAAATTGGCGGTGGTGTAAGTGGCAACCTGGGCGCTAAGGTGATCATCGATCATGTTTTGGATGCTTTCCTTAACGCTGTCGCTGCTCAGGATGCGACGGCGTTCGGCATACATGACCTCGCGCTGCTGATTAACTACATCATCGTATTTGATCAACTGTTTACGGATGTCGAAGTTGTGGCCTTCAACCTTGGTTTGCGAGTTTTCAATCGACTTGCTGACGATGCCCGCCTCGATGGGAATGTCATCTTCGACGCCAAAGCGCTCCATCAAGCTAGCCACATTCTGCCCGCCGAAGCGACGCATCAGATCATCTTGCAGCGAAACATAGAAGCGGCTAGAACCCGGGTCGCCTTGGCGCCCGGCCCGACCGCGCAACTGGTTGTCAATCCGCCGGGCATCGTGTCGCTCTGTCCCAATGACGTGCAGCCCTCCCAACTCCTTGACTGTCTGGCGATCTTTAGCGACGATCTGAGTCCACTTGTTGAGCGTTTGCTTCCACAGATCCGGATCCACCTCCGTCAGGTCGATGCCTTGGCGGCGGAGTTCGTCACGAGCTAACCCTTCGGGGTTGCCGCCCAGCAAGATGTCAACCCCGCGTCCGGCCATGTTCGTGGCAATCGTCACCGCGCCGGGCCGACCGGCTTGGGTGATAATGCTGGCCTCGCGCTCGTGCTGCTTGGCATTGAGGACCTCGTGCTTGACCCCCGCCCGGTTTAGCAGGGTTGCCAGATGCTCCGAGGTTTCAATGGCGATGGTTCCAACCAGGACCGGACGGCCCTCGGCCTGCATTTGCTTAATCTCATTGACAACGGCCTTAAATTTACCTTGAGGATTCTTGTAAACCTGGTCGGCGTAGTCGACTCGTTTGTAATAGAATTCGTTCGTAGCGTCATTCCGATAGGTGGTTACACTGACACCGCTTTCTTTGGCAGTTTCTTCCACCAGTTCGCCTTGCATCGAGCGGTACTCGACGTTGGTGGGCAAGACCATAACTTCCAGCTTGTAAATGTCACCGAGCTCTTCGGCTTCGGTTTCGGCGGTACCGGTCATGCCGGCCAGCTTGTTATACATCCGGAACAGATTCTGGAAGGTAATGGTCGCCCAGGTGAAGCTTTCATTCTGGACTTTGACGCCCTCTTTAGCTTCGATAGCCTGGTGCAGCCCTTCGCTGTAGCGCCGGCCATGCATGAGACGGCCAGTGAAATCATCGACGATAATGACCTCGCCATTTTGGACCACATAATCGACATCCAATTTGTAGAGGGCGTGAGCGCGCAAGGCGTTATCCAGGTAAGGCGTGAGGGCCGCGCTTTCCCCTTCGTACAGGTTTTCAACGCCTAAGGCCCGTTCAATTTTTTCGATGCCGGCCTCAGTTAGATAGGAGATCCGGGATTTTTCGTCAACAACATAGTCACCGTCCGGTTCCATATCTTCGTTGGTCACGCTTTCGTCGCTGCTGCGGCGAAGCGGGCGCACCAATTGAGCAAAGGTGCGATACATCTCGCTGCTCTCTTCGGCCTGACCGGAGAT
This sequence comes from uncultured Chloroflexota bacterium, assembly GCA_937864185.1. Lineage (GTDB taxonomy): Bacteria > Chloroflexota > Anaerolineae > 4572-78 > J111 > JAGRBY01. The sequence goes on along the minus strand of CALMIS010000202.1, from coordinate 19,694 downwards.
GATGAGTGGCGTCCGGGCTTCGTCAATCAGGATGTTGTCTACCTCGTCGATGATGGCGTAATGGAGTTCCCGTTGGGTGACTCGTTCCAAATCAGTCACCATGTTGTCACGCAGGTAATCAAAGCCGAACTCATTGTTGGTGCCGTAGGTGATGTCGCAGGCGTAGGCCTGCTTGCGGGTGATAGGACGCAAATATTCAAAGCGATCATCGTCACTGTGATAATCGGGGTCGTACTGGAAGGAAGCCTGATCGACGCCCTGTCCGCCCGCATTCTGGATAACCCCGATGCTTAAACCTAGGCGGTGGTAGATGGGGCCCATCCACTGGCAGTCCCGTTTGGCCAGGTAATCGTTGACGGTGATGACGTGGACGCCGCGGCCCATTAGTGCGTTGAGCACGACTGGGGCGGTAGCGACCAGGGTTTTCCCTTCGCCGGTGCGCATCTCAACCACTTTGCCCTGGTGGATGATGGCCCCCCCAACGAGCTGGACGTCGTAGTGACGAAGGCCGATGGTGCGGCGGCTGGCCTCGCGCACCGCCGCGAAGACCTCGGGCAGGATGTCGTCCAACAGCTCCATTTCCAATTTGAGAAGATTTTTTTCGGCGCGTTCAAGCTGAATCTGAAGTTGTTGGCGCTCCTTGCCCACGGCCGTGGTCACCTCGCGGCGCAGGGTTTGAACCTCGGTCCGCTCCTCGTGGGTCTGCTCGCGCAGATCGCGCCGAAAATGAGCCATCATCTCGCGCAGATCTTCATCGCTTTTGGCCTGCATCTCCGGTTCCAGGGCGTTGATCTCATCGACAATGGGCGAGAATTTCTTGATTTCTTTAAGGTTGGGATCCCCAAAGACTGCTTTGATTAAACTCTTAAACATACTTATGTACTCCGTGGTCGGTTAATAGCTTTTGTGAGTTAGCAATACGAAATTGTACCACAACTGGAGTCTGTGCCAAAGAAATTACCTATCCCAAAATCGTTGCAGGCCAGGCCGGAAGCCGGGACCGGGAATAGAATAAGAAAGCTCCAGATTTATCTGGAGGATTCTTGGTACTGATAGTACACCTGCTCTAACTTCGGCACGAGAACATCCCAACCGTAACTGGAATAAGCCAGTGCTTGTCCGGCCCGGCCCAACTTGGTGCGGCGAGCCGGTTGCTCCAACAGGTCGAGGACGGCGCGAGCAAAAGTCTCCGGTTCGTCGGCCAGCAATAGCTCCTGACCATCCACCACCGGGAAGCCTTCTGCCCCCACGCTGGTGGCGACAATGGCTTTACCCATCGCCATAGCTTCCATCAGCTTCAGCCGCGTCCCGCCCCCAACCCGGAGCGGAGCGACGTAAACTTTGGCCCCGGCGATGTAGGGGCGAACGTCCTCGACGTAGCCGGTAACGGAGACGCCCGGTAGATCGCGCAGCCCATCGAGGCGGGGGTGAGGCCGCTGGCCGACGATGGCAAAGGTAGTTTCCGGACGAGCCGTTTGAATGAGCGGCAGAACCTTGCCGGCGAACCAGAGCACGGCGTCGATGTTGGGCCGGAAGTCCATTTTTCCGGTGAAGATCAGGTCGTACTCCGTGGCGCGACCACGCCAATTGGTATAAGCCGCCAAATCTACCCCGTTGGGAACGACGGTGATGGGCGCATCCGGCACAATCTGGCGCAGGGCAGCTTTATCCGGATGGGACATGGCCACGGTATGGTCAACCCGAGTCAGCAGGTTGGCCTCGTAGCGAAAGAGCCGGCGCCACTGGACCCAACTGTAGAGCGCCGCGGGCCAGCGCTGAGGCGTTTTGAGATCGGCCAGGCAAGCGCGCTTCTGCAGAATCCACTCCGCGTTATGGGCATCATAGATGATGAGCGGGCGGGGCTGGGCAGCTTCGACCACCTCGAGATACGGGGTCATCTCGATGCCTTCAATCTCAACGACATCGAAGGTTTGTTCACTGAGGCGGCGGGCCAAGCGAGCGGCAAAGGCCGGTGACCACAGCCGCCAACTCATATCGGGCCGGCGGGTGGTTAACATTTGGCGAAGCCGGTGCCCTGACGAGCGAGGCGGCACCGGCACGGTCTCAATCCAGCGGCACAGCCGGGTCAGGATCCCGTGATCGGTGGGATGTTGGTCCGGTTCAACAAAAGTTAAGACAGAGACGGCATGCCGCTGAGCCAACTGTTTGATCAAATTGTAGTTGCGCAGGGTGGTGCCTTGGTGAGGGGGATAAGGCCGCTGCGGGGTTAGCAATAAAATGCGCATAGGTTCCCTTACTTTGCCCAATCAACGATGACTTACTCTCGTTATTTTAGACGATGGGGGCGTTAGGTGCAAAGAACAAAATGGAAGGTTGGCAGAGGGGAAGGTTGGCAGACTGGCAAATCCACTCGCAAATCCCCGGTTCTCCAAGCCTGCCCTCCTCCAATTCTAACTCAGTTGGCCCTTAATGACCTTATGATAAATTTGGAGGGTGGCCTGGGCCGCTTTTTGCCAGGAGAACTTTTTAGCGCGCTTGAAACCTTTGTGGATGTGACTGTCTCGGAGTTCCTTTTCGGAAAGAAGCCGCCACATGGCTACGGTTAAGCCATCGATGTCGTGTGGATCAATAAGCGTCGCCGCATCCCCCACGATTTCGGGTAGGGCGGAGGTGTTTGAGGCGATGACCGGCGTGCCGCAGTTCATGGCCTCGAGCGTGGTTAGGCCGAAGCCTTCGTAAAAGGAAGGATGAACCAGCATACAGGCCCCGTTGTAGAGGTAGACCAGATCTTCGGACGAGACTCGCCCCAAGAAGACAACGTGATTATCGAGGTTGAGTTTACTGACGGTCTCATACACCTCTTCCCAGAGCCAACCGTTTGCCCCGGCCAGGACCAGCAGCTCCTCGCGGTGATAATCGTCCCTCAAACGGCGATAGGCTTGCAACAGGCCTGGTAGATTTTTGCGAGGCTCGATGGTGCTGACAAAAAGGATATAGCTTTTGCCAAAGTTGTACTTTTGTTTGAGGTGAACGTAAACTTCATCCTCCGGCAGGGTGCGGTAAATGGAGTTGACCGCCTCGTGGATGACCGTGATCTTTTTTTCGGGGACGCCTAGCATCTTGATACTGTCTTGCTTGGTGGCTTCCGACACGGCAATGATATGATCGGTTTTGCGCCAGGCTTGATCGATTTGCCCGTAGTAACGAGCACTCTCTTTGGTTAAAAAGTGAGGATACAGGAGAAAAGCCAGATCATGAATGGTAATGACCGATTTGCAATTGCGCCGAAAAGGCGGGATGAAGTCCGGGCTGTGTAGTAAATCCAGCCCCAGCCGGGAAATTTCAAAACCTAAAGCCGGCTGCTCAAAGCGGTTATGGCTAGGTGTCCACAAGTCTTTCCGGTAAAAGCCATTGTTTTGGAGGATACTCTTGTTGTCCTTCCGACTTTGGAGAAGAATAAACTCCTCGTCCGTTTTGACCTTGGCTAAGGCGTTGACTAACTGGACAATGTATTCGCCGATGCCGGCTGGATTGTAATAGACCAATCGCGCGTCGATTCCGATACGCATCGCCTGATTGCACCCCTTGACTACTTTAAAAAAAATCTCTGCTTATCCAACCGGGTAGCAGAGAGGCTTCTTCGACCTATACGCGACGCTGTGACGCCGTACTATACCACGTTTACTAGATATTTTCAAAAATAATTAACAAAAATTGGACTAGATCCCTTAGGGTGACGGCTCACTGGTTGGACCGTAAAGCCGGCGGTACGCGGCTAGATTCTCGTAGATTTTGCGAATGTAGGTGCGGGACTCCCAAAATGGAACCGACTCAACAAAGATGTCGAGGTCATCCGAGACCTTAAGCCATTCAAACACGTTGCCCGGCCCGGCGTTGTAAGCAGCCATAGCGGCAAACTGATTGCCGTCAAACAGACCCAACTGCTGGTCGATATACCAGGCGCCAAACTTGATGCTGACGTAAGGCAGCCACAACTGCGCGGTATCGAAAGCACCGAAGCCACTGTTGGTGGCGACGTATTCGCCGGTACCCGGCATGACCTGCATCAAGCCGCGGGCGCCGGCAATCGACTCGGCCGAAAATTCGAAGAGGCTTTCCTGGCGAATCAGAGAGACAATCAGGGCCGGATCAAGCCCCAGCCGCTCGGCTTCGGCAAAGATGATGTCATCAAAAATGAAGGGGTAATTGAGCCGTTGGATAAAAAGAGGCGTCTCATCGACCGCTTTGGCCGGTGACAAAGTCACCAGCCTGGCCGCGGTCAAAATGCTGAGCCGGCCCATCTGCCGGTCCCGGAAGTAGATGGCCAGCGAGTAGAGCGCCAGCGGATCCTCCCAGAGATCGTCTTTCACGGTTTCAAATTCGATCAGGGCCTTGTCGCGTAAACCTAGCTCAAACAGGGCATCGCCGCGCTGGAAGGCCGGATGGTCGAGGATAACCGGGCTAAGCGCGGCTAGATTTCCGGCCTCGGTGGGACGCCAGGTACGTAGCCAGGCTTCTGCTTCTGCCTGCTCTTGGGCTAATTGGTCCGGCGAGGGCAGGCTGATCGGCACACTGTGAGGCTGCTGGCCGGTCAACAAATCGCGGGCCCGGAGACGATAGTAATCGGTGGGGCCATTGGCCAGTTCATTGAGTAAGGCGGTGGCCGCATCGCCGCGTCCCAACATCGTGAGCGTTTTGGCTCGCCAATAGCCGGCATAGCTGACTAGACTGCTATCGGGATAAAGCTCGGCCAGCTTGGCCCAATCTTCCACGGCGGCTTCGTACGCTTCCGTCTTGTAGGCGGACTGACCGGCCCAATACAGCGAGTCGCCGGCGTATTGGCTGTTAGGAAACTTGGCGGCGAGTTCGAGGAAGTCCTGACGGGCTGTCGTAAAATTTTCCAGATTCCAGTTTAAACGTGCCACGCGCCAGAGGGCTTCATCGGCCAGGGGTTGGGTGGGATGAGCCGTTGCGAAGTCACGCAAAACGGTGGTGGCCTGACTGTAATTCGCCCCGTCGATCAGGGCCTGGCCGGCTTGTACATGAGCCTCGCCCCACTGCGGGCTGGTGGGATACTCATCAATCAGGCGGTTGAACACCTGCACCGCGCTATCGACTAAACCCAGCCCCTGGTAGGCGTTGCCCATGAACCACAAGGCTTCGGCGGCGCGAGCCGGCGCGGGCGTTTCGCCAGAAGGCTCCGCCGCAACTTCGGGCTCGCCGGCTTCAACCGGCGTCTCAGGCAAGCTCGCGGTGGTCATTGTCAAAGCAAGCGTATCGGTGATGGACTCGCCGAGGGCCAGGTCAGCCGCTGCTGAATTTTCGGGCCCGATGTCCGCGGTTGCTTCCGCCTCTGTCGCGGCATTGTCCTCGATTAAGGGGCTGCCCGCCGCCTCCAGATACCGTTCAAAGGCGGCAATCGCCGCCCAATACGAGCCGGCGTGGTAGTTGACCAGGCCGCGCTGAAACTCGTCGACCGGGACGTTGTCATTGACGACCAACTCGACCAGGGCCAGATAGCTGTCATAAACGGCGGGATAGTTGTTGACCGCCTCAAGATAGCTTTGCCGGGCCGCGTCACGGTTGCCGGCGGCGGCGTAAGTGTCGCCCAGCAGCTTGAAGATTTTGGCCCGATATTCCTCGATTTGGGCCAGGTTGAGAATGGTTTGGTACTGCTCGATGGCGGCGGTGTAGTTGTTGCGAGCCAACTCGGTCTGGGCGATGCTCTCGCGCAGGTGAACCTGGAAACTACTGTCACCGGTCGAGTCGAGGCCGGCTTGATAAGCGGCGATGGCCTCATCGCTCGCACCCGAGCGGAACAAGGCATCGCCCATCATTTCATGCAAGTAGACATTGATCGGCGCCTCGGGCCGGAGAGCAGCGCGGTAGGCCTCGATCGCTTCCGGTATCCGACCTGAAGCTTCGTAGGCTCGCCCCAGGTTAAATTGGGCGGCGCGGCTCAGCGGATCATCGGCCGGATGCTGCTGGCCAAACTGGGTGAACGAGGCGATGGCCGCGGTGTAATCGCCCAAAGCGAGTTCGGATCGGCCCCGCCAGTAGATGGCCTGGCGTTGCTCATCGGCGCTGGCCGCCGGGTCGGCGAGCAGGGCCTCGAACTCGGTCCGGGCCCGGAGATAGTCGCCAGCTTGAAAGGCGCGCAAGCCCTGTTCGAGCCGGGCATTGGAAACCGGCGTTGGCAGAGGTGTATCGGTTGGGGTAGGAGTGTCGGTCGGCGTGGCGGTAGAGGTGGCGCTGGTGGTCAGCAAGACAGTCTCGGACGTTGGAGAAGGCGCAGTCAGAGCACTCAAGCTTCGACGGCGGGCTTCGGCGTCGATCTGACATGCGGGGGAAAAGAAGGTTGCCAGGGCCAGAATTAGCAGCGAGAAGTATTTCACCATAATTTCGGTATTATGCCACGAGCGGAGTGAGGAGCAAACTGGAAGGGTGGAAGAATGGAAAGATGGAAGATTGGAAGATTGGAGGACTGGAGGAATGGAAGGATAGAAGTTTGGAGGACCGGAGGGCAAGTTGTTCATTGTCCATTATTAATTGTTCATTGCTACGGGTTGGTGCTATAGTGACAGAGAGCCTCGCGTTGTTCAGACCGCAAAGGAGTAGGGGTATGGATCTGGTAGGTAAAACGTTAGGCGGATATAAGTTGGGGCAGGTCATTGGTGAAGGTGGTATGGCCACGGTCTATAAAGGATACCAGCCAAGCCTCAACCGGTGGGTGGCGGTTAAGGTGCTGCATCGGTTGGACGAGACGGCTCTCGGCCGTTTTCGGCGGGAAGCTCAGGCGGTCGCGGCGCTGAGACACCAGCACATTCTCATCATTTATGAGTATGGTTATGATCACAGTCTGCCCTTTATCGCCACCGAGTATATTGAAGGCGGCACGCTAGCCGATCTATTGCAGGCCGGGCCGCTCGATTGGCATCAGGCGGTCAGTCTCACGATCCCCATTGCCGAAGCGCTGCATTACGCGCACCGCCACGAGATCATCCACCGGGATATTAAACCCTCTAACATACTTATGAGCCAGCCCACCTGGCCGTTGTTGGCCGATTTCGGTTTAGCGAAGCGGGCTGACGACGCGGTGAATATTACCCAAACCGGTACTTTTATGGGCACGCCCGGCTACATTTCGCCGGAGCAAGCCCGAGATTTACGGCTGGACGGCCGGTCCGATATGTACTCGCTGGGGGTGATAATGTTTGAAATGGTCACGGGGCGTGTTCCATTTGAGTACGAGAAGACCAACCAAATTTTGCTGGCCCACGTCCGAGAAGCCCCGCCTTCGCCCCGGCAGTTCAACCCGAGTTGTCCACCGGAACTCGATGCCATCATTCTCAAGATGCTGGAAAAAGAACCCGAGGCGCGCTACAGCGACCTACAAACTCTGGCAAACGTCATGAAAGCCCTGCTGGCTTATAAACCTGCCCCGTCCCGCAGTGGACCTATGCCGCCGGAACCCCATGACCTGCAACGCGAGTCGGGCGGGTTGGTGGACTCGCTGCGGCGGCTGCTGGGCAATAAAGGGGCAGGCAAGACCATGTCTCAACCAGAGCTAGAACTTGACGAGGATGAGATTGGTACCATGCTCATCAAGCGACAAGGTGCCCGCCCAACGACGGCCCGAATTGTTTTGAAGGATAAAGCCATTACCATCGACTTGCCCGAGAAGGATGTTATTACGCTCGGCCGATCGCATGAAAACATTACGGTTGACATCGATTTGGAGCCCTATCAGGCCAGCAAATATGGCGTCTCGCGGCGACACGCTCGCCTGATCCATCGAGGAAATGATTGGCTCTTGGAAGATCTGCACAGCCTCAACGGCACTTTCGTTAATGAGCGCCAGGTCAAATATGGTGAGCCGGTTACGCTTCAAGATCAGGATTTAGTCCGACTGAGCCACCTGGTCTTTATGTTTGAGGTTTCTTGAGTCGCTGAGCCCAACGCAGTAGAATCGGCCCAAAGAGCGGGATGCCGAACAGCCAGGGGACGGTCAAGCCATGCATAACCGGCCAGTAGGGTCCGCTGCCTGAAAGCAACCCCAGCCAGTCCCAGTTCCAGTCTCGCAAATACCAGCGCCAAACGACAAAATAGTTGATGATTGATAACTCGGCGGTGAGGCCGAACAGAAAGGTGCGCCAGAACGTGGCCGGCGTAAGCTGGATAGCGGCCAGCGGAATGAGCCACATCGGGTACCAGATGCGGAATGTGCGGCCCAGCATGAGTTGGGCAAAATAAGCCAGAAAGGCCGCCGTGATTAGACTCTGTCGCCCGCGCCAAAGTTGAAAGAGCAGCCATAGATAAAATAACAGAAAAAGGTTGCGAGCATAGGTCCGGGGAAAAGCTTCGCCCAGGTTACAGGGCAGGACGTTGTTGACCAGCCGCGCCCAGAGGCTGCTCGACTCGGCCGGATTGCAAGGCACGGCGCGAAGGGCGGCCCCACCGGGTACAATCTCCGGGGCGATGGTTGTTTCGCCGCCGCGAGGCAGTGTCTCCCGCATGGCCATGCGCACCCCGGAAGCGATAGCAAAACCGCGCCGGGTGGTGAGCATATCGGTGACGCCACGCAGAGTCTCGCCTACCGGGCCAAGGACAGAGTAGACTAAATAGGCCGTGGTCAGGCCGATCACGACCGATCCCATGACTTTGAGGATACGCTGACTCCAGTTCGGTTCCCGGCGCAGCAGAACGACACCAAAGAGCGGGATCACCAGCAGGGCGGTAGCCTTGGCTAAGGCCGATAGAGTCAACACGAAGACGGCAGCCCACCACAACTTTCGCTGCCAGAGGATAAGGCCGAGAACCATCAGGGCCATAAACACCATGTCGTTGTGGCCGTTGCCGGGCACCTGCATCAAAATCAAAGGATTCCAGGCGAAGAAGGTCAGAGCCGCCAGCCGAGACCCGGACTCGGGCTGGACGACCCAGCCGAGCAGCCAGGCGCACAGCATATAAAAAAGGAAGACCACCAGCTTAAGGCCAACCGAACCCGGCACCATATCGACCGCGCCCAATCGTAGGGGACCCTGAACCAGAATCTCCCACAGCGGTCCGTAACCGGAAACCCAATCGCCAAACTCGCCGGCAAAGGCGGCATACGGATCGTTGGGGAAAGCATCGGGCGGGGTGAGCATAGGGCTCTCGCCGTAAACGGTCCAAATACGGCCCCGCAGCACATAGCGGAACAGATCATTGGCGGTAATGGGATAGAGCCAGATCAGGGTTAAACCGAAAATCGCCCCGAAGCTCAGAATTAGCAGCTTTAACCGCTGCTCCGAGTCTGGGCTTATAGATGAAGGAGGAAGTGGGGAGGCAGGCTCTCCAAAGCCGATCCTCGCGGCAGGGGCTCCTCTCGAGCCGAGGCCCAAGACCAACTGCACGGCTTGGTAGAATACAATGTAGAGGACGAGGATGCCGGCGGTGTAAATCGGGGCAAACCACCGGAAATCCCGCATCAAAATTTCTAAATCAGCCGCCGGCCCCCCGAGGCGAGTGTTGGATATTAATGGAAAGGCCAGAACATAGGCCATATAGATCACTTGGCTAATTAAGCCAATTAAGATCAGTTGAAGAATGAAGCGGCGATCCGCAACAACTGCGGAAGAGGCCTTTGGCCGGGTTGTTAGAGCCTGAGTCATAAGCTGGTTACTCGCCAGTGGCGTGCCGGTATTTTAGTCCAAACCGGGCAGGAGACAAACCTCCACCTGGTTGGCTATCGGGTTAAGGCGAAAGTTTGCTTTCAATCCCTTTGACAATCCATCCCGGCTGTGATACCATCGCCAATGGTAGGTTTGTTGCTATAGTTATGGTAATTTGATAGGCCGGTTTATGAGGGGATGAACCGATCTCAGGGATGGATGCTAGAATGGCCTCGCTCCGCGTGCTGTTGCGGAGATTTTTTTTTGAGTGCCTAGTGAAGAAAATCGGTTGGTAAATGGTGAACTAGTCGATGCGATCCGTTGAGTGGGATTACGAGCGATCGGTGCTGAAGATGATCGATCAGCGGCAGCTTCCCCGCGTTTTTGAAATTGCGGAATTTAGCCGCTATGAGGATGTGGCCTCGGCGATTCGGGAGATGGTCGTCCGCGGGGCGCCGGCCATTGGGGCGGCTGCGGCGTTTGGCTTGGCCTTGGCGGCTCAGGCGAGTCCAGCCCCCGGGCGAACTGCCTTGCTGCATGATTTAGAAAGTGCCGCTCTCGTCTTGCGCGCCACCCGTCCAACCGCGGTGAACCTCTTCTGGGCCATCGAGCGGGTGCTGCGAGTCGCAACGAGTGAAGCCCTTGAGAGCGCCGACGAGGTGCGGCAGGCCATTCTCAACGAAGCCCAAAAACTGGCCGACGAGGATGTGGTAGTTAATCGCCAGTTGGCCGAAACCGGGGCGGCGCTGGTCAAAGAAGGCGATGTCATTTTGCACCACTGCAATACCGGCTCCCTCGCGACGGTCGATTGGGGCACGGCCTTAGGCGTTTGCCGTATGGCCAACGAGCAGGGTAAAAATATTCACGTCCTGCTGGATGAGACTCGCCCTCAATTGCAAGGGGCGCGTTTGTCGGCCTGGGAGTGCGAGCAGTACGGCATTCCTTATACCCTCATCGCCGATAGTGCGGCCGGTCACTTCATGCGGACCGGGCAGGTCAATCTTGTCTTCGTCGGTTCTGACCGGACCGCGGCCAACGGCGATGTCGCTAACAAGATTGGAACTTACGCGTTGGCGGTTATAGCCAAAGAGAACGGGGTCCCCTTCTTTCCGGTCGTACCGACCTCAACCATTGATCTGTCTTTATCCCACGGCGATGACATTCCCATTGAAGAGCGAACCCCTGCCGAAATCACCGAGTTGACCTTTTTTGGCCGGCCCGTCGCTCCCCAGCAGGCCAAAGTCGCTAACCCGGCCTTCGATGTGACCCCTTATAAATACGTCACGGGCATTGTCACCGAACACGGAGTAGTTTATCCTCCCTTTGATATTAATTTGAGACGGATGGTGAAGCAGCGTGTTAAGTAATTTGTGGCCAGCGACCAACAGGAGGTTTTGCTTATGACTGTCGCCGTAACCGGGTCTATGGCCTTCGACTACATTATGTCTTTTCCCGATGAGTTCGCCAAGCACATTTTGCCCGATCAGATTCAAAGGCTTTCGGTCAGCTTTCTGGTCGACTCTATGCGTCGGGAGCGAGGCGGAACAGCCGGGAACATTGCCTACAATCTGGCCCTGCTCGATCAGCCGGCGCTGCTGATGGCTACGGTTGGGCAGGATGCGCCGGAATATATTGCCGGACTTCAGGCCCGTGGGGTTGATGTCAGTGGCGTGCTGCAATTGAGCGACGAGTTTACAGCTTCATTCTTCGTGAGTACCGACCAGACGAACAATCAGATCGCTTTGTTTTATACCGGGGCTATGGCTAAAGCGGGTCGCATTAGTTTTGCTAATCAAGACTATCAAAAAATCAAGCTGGCAATTATCTCGCCCAACGATCCCTGGGCCATGGTCAAATACGCCCAAGAGTGCCACGATTTGCGCATTCCTTACATCTACGATCCCAGCCAGCAGATCCCCCGCCTTGAGGCCGAGGATTTGGTGCGAGGGATTGAAGGCGCTCAAATCTTAATGCTCAACGATTATGAGTATGAGATGATTAAAAACAAGACCGGTTTGAGTGAGGCCGGCATTAAGGCGCGCGTTGAAACCCTGATTGTGACCCAAGGCGAAAAAGGGTCGTTCATCCATAGCGAAGGGCATGATATCCACATCCCGGTGGCCAAGCCCAACCGTATCGCCGATCCGACCGGTGTCGGTGATGCCTACCGGGCGGGGCTGATCGCCGGGATTATGCGGGGCTATCCCTGGGAGGTGGCAGGCCGGCTTGGCTCGGTGACGGCGGTCTATGTGCTGGAACAGCACGGCACGCAGCGTCATACCTACAATCGCCAACTGGTCGCCAACCGCTATCGGGATCATTTTGGCCACACGGATGAATTGGATGATTTTGTTAGCTTCAGCCCGGAGTCAATCTAGTAAATCAAGAGGTCTTGCCGCAAGATCACTTCAGTTTTTGGTAGTTATCATATTTAAAATTCTTGTACAGCTAAGAAGAGTGAGGAACAGCCATGAGTAAGAAAGATTTCGACATCAAAGACATCAACCTGGCCGAGCAGGGACGCTGGAAAATCGAATGGGCCCTGAAAGAGATGCCGGTCATGCGCTCGCTAATGGACCGTTTTCACAAAGAGCGGCCGTTGGACGGCGTCAAAATGAGCGGCTGCTTGCACATCACCACCGAAACGGCTAATCTGGCCCGGGCTCTGCAGATGGCTGGCGCCGATATCGTGTTGACCGCCAGTAACCCACTCAGCACTCAAGACGATACGGCCGCGGCGTTGGTGTCCGTCTATGAGATCCCAACCTTTGCTATCAAAGGTGAGGATAACCAGACCTATTATCAGCACCTCAACGCCGCGCTGGACCATCGCCCTAATCTGACGATGGACGACGGGGCCGACCTGGTCAGCATGCTGCATACCGAACGCACCCACCAGATTCCGGATATCGTCGGTAGCACCGAAGAGACGACGACGGGTATTATCCGCCTGCGTGCCATGGCGGCGGAAGGCGCTTTGAAGTTCCCGGTTATTGCCGTCAATGATGCCGACACCAAGCATCTGTTCGACAATCGCTACGGCACCGGCCAAAGCACGCTCGACGGGATTATCCGGGCGACCAACATTCTAATCGCCGGCAAAGTTTTTGTGGCGGCCGGCTACGGTTGGTGCAGCCGGGGCATTGCTATGCGCGCTCGCGGCTTAGGGGCGAATGTCATCGTCACCGAGGTTGAGCCGGTCAAGGCCTTGGAAGCGGTCATGGACGGCTTCCGGGTCATGCCGATGGAGGAAGCTGCGCCGCAGGCCGACTTTATCTGCTCGGCGACCGGTAATAAGCACGTCATCGATAAGCATCACTTTGAGATCATGAAAGACGGCTGCTGTATCTCCAACTCCGGCCACTTCAACGTCGAGATCAACATTCCGGCCTTGGAAGCAATGGCGGTGGACAAGCGCCGGCCCCGCACCTTTGTGGATGAGTATCAGTTGGCCGACGGGCGGGTGATTCGGCTGTTGGGCGAAGGCCGCCTGGTCAACCTGGCCGCCGCTGAAGGTCATCCGGCTGCGGTGATGGATATGAGTTTCGCCAACCAGGCTCTCTCGGCGGTGTATGTCTTCCAAAATGGCAAGCATTTAGAGAATAAAGTCTATTCGGTGCCGGAAGAGATCGACCGGGAAATCGCTCGCTTCAAGCTGCTGTCGATGGGCATCCAGATCGATGTCCTGACGCCGGAGCAGGAACTTTATCTTAACAGTTGGCAAGAAGGGACTTAATTCGGAGGAGACTCGAAAAATGGAGAGAGGGCTGGGGGTAGGATCAGACTCGACCCCCGGGTGTCCCGCCTGAGGCAAAAATATGGACGATCAAACAATCTTTTCATCATCGGGTAACGCGCCCATGTCCAACCGGTCATCGGCTACCTTTACCGGTAATAATTACGATTTGATGGCCGGCATTGGTTTGGTGCTGGGGGTAACTGTTTTGGCCTCGTGCTTTACGCTGAACCTGGCCTATTACTGCCTGCCGTTGATTGCCGTGGTCCTGGGGGTGATTGCCTTAACCAACGCCAACCGGGCCACGGATCCGGCTCGCACTCGCACCTATGCCTGGATTGCCATCGGGACCGGGGGATTAATCTTGCTCCTGATCATTCTGGGCATTGTTCTTTATCTGGCGGTGTTTGGGCTGGCCTTGGCTGATCCGAACGCTTTCAATTGACAGCCCTGAGCCGTAAGTAACGTTCCGCATCTAATATTCCCCCGTGCCTAGTTGGGGATTGGAAACAAGTTCTTAGGAGAAAATCTATGAGTACAACGTTTATGACCTCCTCCAGTCTGCTCTTCACCAGTGAGTCGGTCTCGGAGGGACACCCGGATAAGATGTGCGACCAGATCAGCGATGCTGTGCTTGACGCACTGATCAGCCAAGACCCGCAGTCGCGGGTAGCCTGCGAGACCGCGGTCAAGACCGGTTTTGTTATGCTGCTCGGCGAAATTACGACCACCGGCTTTGTCGATTTCGATAGGCTGGTGCGTCAGGTGGTCAATGAGATTGGTTTTGACAGCAGCGAAAAAGGCTTTGACGGGAACACCTGCGGCGTGCAAGTGGCCATTGCGGCCCAAAGCCCGGACATTGCCATGGGCGTTGATAAGGCCAAAGAGGCTAAAGAAGGCGAGATGAGCGAGGACGAGATCGAAGCCGTGGGCGCAGGCGACCAGGGGATGATGTTCGGCTATGCCTGCAACGAGACCGAGACGCTCATGCCTATGCCGATTTTCTATGCTCACAAACTGGTTAAACGCATGGCCGATCTGCGCAAAGACGGTACTCTGCCCTGGCTCCGGCCGGATAGCAAGAGTCAGGTTACGGTGGAGTATGCTTATGGGAGGCCGCAGCAAATCCAGACAGTTTTGCTCAGCACCCAACACGCGCCGGACATCAGCCAAAATGACATCCGCGAGGCACTGATCGAGTTGGCCATTCAACCGGTCCTACCGCCCGAACTCGTCTCGGATAATTTGCGTATCTTCACCAACCCAACCGGCCGCTTTGTGGTCGGTGGACCGATGGGCGACGCCGGCTTGACCGGGCGGAAAATCATCGTTGATACCTATGGCGGGATGGGACGTCACGGCGGGGGAGCCTTCAGCGGTAAGGACTGCACCAAAGTCGACCGCAGCGCCGCCTACGCGGCTCGCTGGGTAGCGAAGAATGTGGTGGCGGCCGGTCTGGCCGACCGCTGCGAAGTGCAGATCGCTTACGCCATTGGTGTGGCCCGGCCCCTCAGTATCAACGTCGAAACCTTTGGCACCGGCAAGATCACCGATGAGCAGATCGCCGGCCTGATCGAGCAGCATTTTGATTTGCGGCCCGGCGCGATTATCCGCGATCTGAACCTGCGCCGCCCGATCTATCGCCAGACGGCCGCCTATGGTCACTTTGGCCGGACGGATGTGGAGTTCCCCTGGGAAAGTACGGACCGAGCCGATCTCTTGAAGGATGCCGCCGGCCTGTAGGCTGAACAGCGACCTGACCAGGCCACCCATCCTTTCGTCGCTGGCCCACTTTTATTCGGTGTTTCTCCCCGGCTCAACTTATCGAGCTGGGGATTTTTTATTGAAGGAGCAATGACCGTGACTTACGCTTATCTGCCACCGGCTACCTTACGAAAAGGGGCGGCTATCTCGGCCGTCTCCGGCTTATGCTTTGCCAGTTCAGTCGTTTTTGTGCGGTATGCTTACAGTGCCGGCGTTCTACCGGGCATGGCTGTTTTTTTACGCTTCACGGTTGCCGCCTTCGTTTTAGCCTTGTTTCTAACCTTGACCGGCGGTTGGGTCCGATTATCCAAACACCATATGTTGGCCATCTTTTTGTTGGGCTTCATTGGTTTTTCGATTATGGGAACCACTTATTATGTAGCCCTGAGCGTGACGCCGGCCTGGCTCATTGCCCTGTTTGCCGCCCTTTACCCGCTCACGGTTAATGTGGCGAGCTGGCTCTTTCTACGAGAGGGGATGACCAAACACCAGCTGGTGGCCTTAGTCTCTGTTTTATTAGGCGGTATTTTGCTCTTTTGGCAGCCTTTTGAGTCGACCGCCTGGCTGGGCATTCTTTTGATGTGTGTCAACGTCACGGCCGTGACGATCTATCTCTTGGTGGGACAGCACTGGACTCGAGGCATACCGCCGGTGATGAGTGCCACCTGGACCGTGATTGGCGCGGCGTTAGGCACATCGGGCTATGCCCTCTTCACCGATCAGATCTCGTTTGCCTTTGCTCCAACCGGCTGGTTGTGGATCTTTTGCTTTGGTATCGTCTCGACAGCGCTGGCTATTTTGACCAGTTGGTGGGGCATCAGTCTGATCGGGGCGGCTCGCTCATCGATCATCGGCTCTTTTGAACCCCTGGTAGCTGTTTTGTTGGCGGTCCTGGTTTTAGGCGAACAAGTGACCGGGGCTCAAATAGTGGGCGGCGTGTTTATTCTGGCCGGCATGTTTTTAGTGCAGTGGCAGCCGGCTGGAAGAGGGACGCCCGCGCCGGCAGAGTAAGCAGACCGGCCCCTTGGGTTCTTTTCCGCTCAAGGTAGGATCAAATGCAAGTCTCCAAACTCGTGCCACAGATAGCGCTGGGCTAAGGCTGCCTCATAAGCCCGGCGAAGATGGTTCAAGCCGACCAAAGCTTGCAGCAGCAGCAGGTGGCTGGCTTTCGGTTCATGGAGTCCGGTCAACAGGCCGTCTATAGCTCGCACCGGCCGATCCGGGCTGATGACCAAACTCGTCCAGCCTTCGCCGGGATGGACCGTGCCCCGCTCATCCGTAACCGTCTCCAAAGCCCGCACCACGGTCGTTCCAACCGCGATAATCCGGTGCCCGGCCGCTTTGGCCCCGTTGATCAACCGCGCCGTCGCCGGCGGGACGCGATAGAACTCCTCGTAGGGCGGCTCATGATCTTCCAGGCTGGCAACTCCAGTGTGCAGGATAAGCGGAGCGATTTGGACCCCTTGGCTAACCAACCGGGTGATCAGCTCGGGCGTGAAGGCCCGGCCGGCTGAGGGCATCTCGGCGCTGCCGGGTTCGGTGGCGTAGACGGTTTGATAATAAGCCAGGGGCCAGGCTTGTTTGACGTAGCCGTAGCGGATCGGATAGCCGTGCCGGTCGAGATAATCAGGCAGCGCTTCCGGTAGCTTAAGCGTCGCAATCCACAGCCGCGCCCTGGTTTCGGCTAAACCGCGCTGGTCGGGGCGATAGGGGGTGTGCAGCGTCACGGCACCACCTGCCGGAAGTTGAATGATTTCCCCCGGAACCGCCTCGAAAAAGGGGCGGCTGGCCGTTCCGTCCGTCCGGCGTACCTCGACGACCCACAGGTCGGCCGGGAGGCGGGTGGACAGATGAATTTCAACCGGGCTGCCGTCAGAGCGGCTGCCGTCAATGGCCGCCTGGAGCGTCCCGCTGGTGTTGATGACCACCAAATCTCCAGCTTCAAGAAAATCGGAGAGCTGGCGGAAACGGGCGTGGGTCAAGCGCTGGCCGGCCTGCTGCGAAACCAGTAGGCGGACCTCATCCCGGGCCAAGCCGCGCGCTTCGGGTGGCTCGGCCGCTTCCAGCGAGGGCGGAAGTTGAAAATCGAAATCGTTGGCAAAAAGGAAAGGCGAACGATCGGCCGGCAGAGTGGGATCGACCAGCCGCCCTCCCGGCCCGGTTTTCCTAGAGACAGAAAACTCCACGGTGTCACTCCTCTTTTTTGACTTGAAACAGGGTGAGCTGCAGCCCTTCGGGTGTCCGCAGCCGCTGGTTACGATCGCCCCAGGGGGTTTCAACCAGCCCGTTGAGGGCTTGGGCGCCGTGGGCCTGCAACCGGTTCCCGGTTTTGGCCACGTTGTCCACTTCAAGGGCCAGGCGGACCGGTCCGGCCACGCGCCGACCGGCTTCCACCTGGTCGACGTGTTCGGCCATCGGCCGGTCGAGGAGCTCCAGGGTGGCTCGGCCGGCGCCCAAAAGTAGACCATGTCCGGTAGCTCCAGCCCATTCAGCTTCGATGGGCAAGCCTAACGCGTCATGGTAAAAATGGCGGGCCTCGTCTATATTTTCCACCGTCAACGCAAATCGCATTTCGTGGACCGGAGACAGGGGTTCCAGATGGCGGGCCCGGTAGCGTCCGCTGGGATAATCGCCTTCCAGCAGTTGGACCAGGCCCGGTACGCTGGTCTCGGGTAGGGGACGGTCGCTGATATCTTCGCCGGGAAAGGCTTCTTGCTGCATCTGGGTGCGCATATCGCCGGGATCCACCCAATAGACGCGCCAGTGAGGGTTTTCGGCGGCCAAAATGGCAGAAAGGTGCTCCAGGGCGGCCTTGCTCGAGCCGTAGCCGCCCCAGCCGGGATAGGCCTCGACGGCGGCATCGCTGGTGATGTTGAGCAGGCGCGGGGCCGGCTTGAGTCTGTCTCGAACCGCTTGAATCACGCCCAAGGGAGCGAGGGTGTTCGCTTGAAAGACGGTGGCCAAGACCTCGAGGTCGTAATCGAGGAGCTGGGGCTGTGGGCTTGGCCCTAAGATCCCGGCATTGTTGATGACGGCATCTAATCCGCCCAGCGCTTGGGCGGCATTGGCCAGGGCCTGGCGATGGGCGGTCTCGGTTACGTCGCCGGCCAAGGCGATCAGCCGGGTGAGCGGGGCCAACTCCCTTTCCACCCGGGCCAGGGCTTCCGCGCCGCGGGCGGTGATAATCAATTGCCAGCCTCGTTGAGCTAACTGTTGAGCCAGGGCTAAGCCCAGGCCGCGCGAGGCGCCGGTGATCAGGGCTGTCCGAGCAGGGTTTTTTGTTGTCATTGAAAAATCTCCTTTTCCTTAGTCTCAACCTAGATCATACCCGATCTGTCCCCTTGCCCGCATCGCGCCAGGGATCAGAAGCAACGCCCGCCAAAGGGCCAGGAAACGGACCTGATCTTAGGGACAGGTAAGCCAAGTTTAGGAGAGATTGACTTTGTCTTAGGGGGGCACTATAATTTGCGGTAGGACGAGGCGAGGCTTTTATGGCTATGGAAACCACCTCAATCGAGTCGGCGACAGAATCCCCGCTAATTCAACTCATTTACGTTAGCTCGGCTACTCAGGATTTTACTGAAGCGGAGCTGAAGGGGCTGTTGGAACTTTCACGCCAGAAGAATGGGCGGTTGGGGATCTCCGGGCTGCTGCTTTACAAAGATGGTAATTTTATCCAGGTCTTAGAGGGCCCGGAAGAAGCTGTCCTGGATCTATATCACAGAATTCAGAAAGATCCGCGCCATGCCAACTTGTTGACGCTGGTCCATCAGGCTATCGACCAACGTCAGTTCGCCGACTGGTCGATGGGGTTTCATAACTTGAACAAACTGAAGCCCGAAGATCTCCCCGGCTTTAGCCCATTCTTGACAGAGCCCCTCACGCCCCAGGCGTTCCAACAAAACCCCGGCCGGGCAACCACCCTGCTCCTGACCTTCAAGCGGATTACGGCCAGGTAGGCGTCTTATCCCCTGCCTCCGCGCTTCTTCCCCGCCACCGACTTTGCAACACGAGCCAGGAAAAGTAAGGCACCGCCTTCCAGATGCGGCGCCAGCGGTGCGGTTGGATAATCAGCCGATGGAGCCACTCTAACCCCAATCGCTGCAGCCAGAGCGGCGCCCGCCGGGCTGTCCCGGCGATAAAGTCGAACGATCCGCCGACGCCAATACAAACCGGGACACCGAGCCGATCCAGATTGCGCGCGATCCACTTATCCTGCCGGGGGTGCCCGTATGCGACCAGCAGGATATCGGGCCGGGTGGGCAGGATCCGTTGAATAATCGACTCGGTCTCTTCCGGCGTGGGTGAACCGGCATAAAAACCGGCGACTTGCATCTTGGGATAGCGCTGCTTGAGTTTGGCGATAGCCTGTTCCGCCACACCGGGCCGGGCACCCAGGAAGAAAATTCGATACCCCTTTTGCTGGGAGAGTTCGGCGAGCCGGATCGTTAAATCAGAGCCGGCCACCCGCTCCGGCAGCGACCCTGCGCCCAAGAAGCGAGCCGCTTTCAGCAAGCCGATGCCATCGGGCAGCGAGAGGGCAGCTTGGTTAATGATCCGCCGGATTTCTTCATCGTGCT
>CALMIS010000201.1 GCA_937864185.1 uncultured Chloroflexota bacterium | reverse complement strand
CCCCCAAACTTATTTTCATTCTCGGTATCGAACCCCCGGTTCTGTCGAACTCCTCTGAAAATACAGTAGTCAGTCGTCGGTAGTCAGTAGTCAGATGAAGATTTTCATTCTCGGTCTCGTGCCGTAGGCTCTGTCGCACTCCTTTAGTAAATAGTTGATACCAACGCCGCCGGGTTGTGGAGGGCCTGGGCCAGCAACTTTTGCTCTTGCTGTGCACTCAATCGATCGGTCAATAGGGTCTCGCCTGAGCTTAAATTCGTTAGTTACGATGTTACTTACTAAAACGCAGGACGGTCAAGAATGCTGCAATACATTCTGCTTTTATCGGAAACAGGTTATAATATTCACTGACCAAGTATGCTCTTATGCTTGATAAGATAAAGGACTGTGTTAGCTACGCAAACGTTAGATGGTTTAATCATCAAAGACCCTCAAATTCATAGTGGTTAGCTGGTGGTGGCTGGGACCGGGAATACCATCCGGGCGATTGCCATTATGTACAAACAGGGTTACAGCCCTGAAGACATCAGTGGCGAACTTCCTCTAAATTTGGCTCAAGTTTATGCGGCCCTAACTTACTACCATCTTTATATCGAAGAAATTCAGCGTGATATCCTGGCCGACTCCCAAGAAAACTTGACTCAAGCCCGCGACTAAACGATTAGGGACTGACTCGATTCGCCTCTATCTGGATGAAGACGCCCAACGAACATCAACGGAGAGGAATTGCTTAGGAATTGGCAGCGAATAGAGCTAGAGGAGCCACTAGATAGAATTGATGGCTTAAGTTAGCGATCGGCGGGAGACAAACTCATGAAAAATTATGAAATTCAAGATCACCAACTTTACGACGTAACCAGTTTTGAAATAGTGGCTGACTATGTACTCCGGGTTGAGTTTGAAGACGGCACAGAACAGACGATCAACTTTGAACCCATTTTGCTGGGACCGATCTTTGGTCCACTGCGCGACCTGGATACTTTTAATCAAGTCAGGCTCGATACCGAGTTGGGGACGCTGGTCTGGCCTACCGGCGCGGATATTGATCCGACTGTACTGCACGATTGGTCGCAGCATGGGGAAGCCATCGTTACACGGCGAAAAAAACAGTTTGCCGTGACAGTCTGACTATCACCAGTCTGATCCTGAGCCGGGAGGATGGGGTGAGGAAACGAACCCCCTCTCATTGTTACCCCGCCCCGTGTGGCGACCACGCCAGGGTGATGAAAAAAGCCCGTTCCGCCCTCGCCGGTTAAGCCAACCCCCCGGCTTGACCTCAAAAACCGCCTGTCACTCACGAAACCCTTGAAGAAGCCGTTGGGTCCAAGACCCGCGTCAGCGCCGGACCCGGCAGCGCTCGTCGATCAGAGGCTTGCGTTTACGCAAAGGAGTGAATCGCTCGGCGATCATAAGCATGCGTTTACGCAAACGCTCGATCAAAATTGATTTCACTGGTTTGCGTAGACGCAAAGGAGTGAATCGCTCGTTGATCATAAGCTTCCGTCTACGCAAACGCTCGATCAAAATTAATTTTACTGGTTTGCGTAGACGCAAGGGCTTGATCAAAATTGATTTCAGCCTCTTTCGTTGACGAAGAGACCGATTCGCTCAGCCAGCAGACGCTCCCGTCTACGAACGTCCTCGCTCAAAATTAAAGGCCAAGGCCGGCAGTGACGAAACGGCAGCCGAGATCAGGCCGGTTTTTACCGGCGGAGAGGCCGATCCCCTGGCCTCCTCGCCCCGCTCATCCGGCTTCAACCCACCCCGGCCGGCCTTTGACCGGTCGCCGGTCCGCGTCGACGGGGGTGAGCAAAATCGAGACCAGAGTTGTCACCGTCTCCCAAGTTCGGTTACAATAGAGCTACCATCCTGCCACGACTTCGATGTTATCTTCCATTCGAATGGCGTTTAAATTCTAGATGAATCTAATCTACGCCTAGTGCATCGGCAAACATCTTTTGACAGATAGCGAACGGGCTATTTGCCGATGCTTAGGTGTTCCGCCACAATAACTCTAGGCGTCAAAACATCTTTGGCGGAACACTAGGTTTAGCTCAACAAAACTTGGATAGCAGCTTTTTGGTTCATTAGATTGCCAACTTGTAATGGTAACATTTTTGAAGGATATTTCGTATGACCTTACAAATAGTAGATATAAGTGCTCTGGGCATAGTCTGCGCTGCGGACAGTGCAATTACATTTAGAGATGATAGAAGGAAAATTGTAGGCCAAACAAGCTGGCCAAAATTATTTACTATCGATAGATTAAATGCAGTCATCGGTTACTACGGTCGCGCCACCATTAGAAGCCAAAACATGCCTAATTGGTTAGAGGCTTTCATACGACGCGCGCAGTCTACTACATTGCAAGATATTGCTCTTGAGCTCCAAGAGAAGTTAAATAAAGAACTCTCTCGTTCAACAGGAGACGAAGGAACCGGTTTTCACTTAGCAGGCTATACGCTTCTTGACCAGGTAAACGTTCCCTCTTTCTATCATATCTGGAATCATAAAGGTGTTGATGAGGGATACAAGCTTGAGGCTTCAGGGTTTCGTGCGGCGTCTGATTTCTTGGAAAGAGACGCAAAGGAATATGCGCCTCATAACTTGAACAACTTCTTTGAAGAAAAATTTAGTCAAGTATATCGTAATGGTGCATTAAAACGTTACAATGAATTGGCAGACTCCCTATACGAATTTACAAAGAGGTCGTGGTCAAGAAGTCTAATTAAACGTCCTAAAACAATAGAAGATTGGGCTTGGTACTATCGCTTTCAGCTTGAGACTGTGAAGCAAATGTACCGCTATCTCATTAAAGACAGATTTCCACCTATTGGGTTTGAGATTGATGTTTATATGATTAATCCAACAGGCAGGATTAAAAGGCTTTCTAACCATCCTAAGAGGGAAAGTTGACAACGATGTGTGAGCGTAACCCTTACGTTGTAAACGTTTTCGCTCATCCTAAATCGTGAAGTCGTCGCTGTTAGAATCTTGCCAGAAGCTAAATCTGATTTCAGGGTGCGAAATGACAGTTCAGTTGGACATTCTTCCCATGTACACTTTCAATAGACAAGGCAGGGGCGTTGGATTGACTTTTTGTCCAAGTAGTTTGCTTCTTGCATCAGTAGATAATAATGATGTGAAAATTTGGAGAATTAGTGATGGAGAACCTCGTTACACAATCAAGACTGGTGGTTATGTCAATGTTATAGATTATAGCCCAAATGGTGAATTGATTGCGGTATCAAATTATCACGGGGCTGGAGTGTGGAATGCTCAGTCCTTTGAACAGCTATTTTTTACAGAGGGCATTTATTCTGACATCTCAATAGCGTATACCCCCCGGGTTTGACAGGGGGAAGTGAGTAGAGCCATTA
>CALMIS010000200.1 GCA_937864185.1 uncultured Chloroflexota bacterium | reverse complement strand
AATGCCTGAGGCCAGTCTGACCGCAGGCTGAGGTTTCACCGGAAGGGGGGAGTGCTGGGTTAGGTAGGTTTAACTTCGCTGGAAGAGATGTTGTTCTGCTACGCCGGCACTTGGGCTTCAATAGTGGCCAACGAAGCGCCGGGCCTTCGGATCATTCTGGGCGGTGACGGTCACACCGCTCGAGGCCCCAGAAGAAATCACTATCCTTGATGAATCGCCAGCCACGAGGCTTGGCAACCAGGCCGCAGATTGGAACGTCTTACTCATTTGGGGAGCATAGGTTTGCTCAGGTCAGTCAACAAAAAACCGGCCGTTGAGCCGGTTTTTTGTTCTTTAAAAACTTTAAGGTTACAGATGCTCGCTAATGCGACAGATGCGACAGATGTAACATAGTTTTGATTGAGGTGACTCGACCGGTGATAATTTGTGGTGGTATACTCGAACTTGCTCGGCCAGCCGACCTGGCAAGGAGTGGGCCGGTGAAGACGTCACTGCGCCAGCAGCCCGGTCGGCGGGAAGGGATGAGGGCGCCAGGGGGGGAAAAATGATCCCAAAATGGCGCGGCAAACGCGGTCAAGGGGGTTAGTGGGGGCCAGTCGGTGAGGCGTCTGCCCCCGGTGGCAGCGGCCAGTCCGGGCGGGGTGTCCCCGCCGGTGAGCCAAAAGGAGGGCGCAATCCCCAACGGACGGGCCCGATCGAGCGTGCAATAAGGTCGTTGAAGCTGACGCCAGACCGAATGAATTGGCCGGCGGGTGTCGCCAAGCAGTTCTGAGACCTCGACGGTTGTATGTTGAGCCGGTAGGCAAGTCGCTCGTAGCGGTTTTCATGGAGACCGCTCTGGTTGGCTGTCGCTCGATGTGGCGCGGCTTAACTTAATGTTGGGTGGTGGTTGGTTTGTAATCGTTCTGATTAGAGATTATGGCGAGGAGTCAAATGGAATCAGATCTGGAACGTATAGCAAAATTAATTGAGATCCACACACGTCGCTTGCAGAATTTAAAAGAAAAACAAGCACGTTATGGAATAAGCACCCCTTCAGAAATTTGCACTGAAATTGAGGACATTGACGATAAACTTGAAAAACTTAAAAAAGAAAAAGCTGAACTCGAACGAAATCGTGATTTGTCCATTTTGGAGAAAGAAATTATCGAAAGAGAAAATCTGATTAGAGAAACCCTTATCAAGTTTTTTGATCTTGATAAAAGCAATCCGACACTCAAAATCTATCTTTCCAGACATTCTGCCAAAACTGATTTGCCCAGGATAAACATCCCTCAATCGGATAGGGTTTCTAATCCAATCCTTGAACGAATATATCAACTGCAAAAAGATGAAGATCCCAATAAGCGAATTGAGGCCGATGAGTTTGCTGTCGTATCAGCTATTGAAATGATAGAAGCTCTACGCCTCAAAGATGAAATCGAGAGAAATAACTATTTTGACTTGCCTTTGAAATATGCGAAAAATCTAATAAAGATCAAGGTTAGCCTTGAAGTCTGTCCAAAACCAGACAACTACAAACAGATTTTGATAAATGGAACATCAATCTTTATTGGGGGGCCACGTGCTAATCTAGGTACCTATTATTATTTATACGGCGAAAAAGCAGGGATAGCACGACCAAGACGACTAGAAAAAGAAGCCATAGAAGATGTCAACAACCCAAACAACCAACGTAAGGCCACGGACGATACTCGAAACCTTGCCATTATTCAAAAACATAGAATCAACAAAGGCAAAACTATATTCTATTTAGCTGGAACAGGTGTATCTGGTACTGCTGCCGCAGTTGCTTATTTGAGAATGCGCTGGATTAATCTTTTTTTTGAGATTTCCACCGCTGATAAATTCGTCAAAATACTTGATGTTGCTCGTAGAGAGACAAAGGAAAAAGAGGAAGACATTGCTAGTTATATATCAAAAGATTGGACCCCAGACAAGTGGAAAGAGGTGAACCCACTTTGGGAAAAAAAGATAATAATTTTTACAGACCTTGATGGAACCCTCTTGGATGAATTCACTTACTCAACAAGTCAATCTGTCGATGCCTTGAAGGAGTTGCAAGCGAAAGGTATTAGCATTGTTTTTTGTTCGTCAAAAACAAGGGCAGAACAAGAATTTATTCGACAGGCTCTTAATGTGACGGATCCGTTTATTGTAGAAAATGGTAGTGCAGTAATAGTACCCCCTAATAGCATCAAAATTACCACACCAAATTATGAGGAGTTAGATGGCACAAAAATTTTGACTTTGGGGAAACCAATCAAAGAAATTCGCTCAATCCTTGAGACGGTTAAATCTAACACGGGTGTTGCATACGAAAGTTTTTTTGATATATCAGATGAAAGGGTGTCACAAATTACCGGGCTTGATTTAGAGGCTGCTCAACGGGCAAAAACTCGTGAATTCTCAGAGACAATTGTCACGCAACTTAATGCTTCAGAGTCAGAACTCTTTAAGCGTGAATGTGAGTTATATGGTTTGCAATGTACAATGGGAGGACGCTTCTTAAGTGTTACTGGAAAAGGCAGCGATAAAGGTAGTGCTGTTCAAGTATTAACCAGTTATTACAAGGCACAGTTTGACAATATTCTCACTATCGGCATTGGCGATAGCCCCAACGATGAACCTATGTTGCAAAATGTGGACATTCCATATTTGGTGCAACGCACTAATGGGCAGTGGCGCAATTTGGATATTGCCAACTTGAGATATTTGCCAGCTATTGGGCCACTTGGTTTTACAGAAATGGTTAAAGATATAATGCAAAACTACCAGAACCTAATTTAAAGCCAATCAAACCACCCACCGATGAGTTAAACTGTCAAGGGTGAATCTGAAAGTTGATAATAGGCTAAAGATACTCATAAATTGGACTGCATTGGCTGGGTCAAGAACTGGTATATCATTAGCACTCGGTTCCGCTGCGCCCACGAGATTTACACCTCGGTCTTGCAAGTTGTCTGTGGCTTAGTCAACCGCCAGACTCAGCGATGGCAAGCGGCTAAAGTTCAAGCTGCCAGCTAATTATTCAATTGTTATTGTGCATAGACTCTACTGATTTTCCCATAGCCTCAAAAGCGCGCAAGGTTCGGATTGCCTCCCGGATGCTCTTTTCCAGCTTGGGGCGTTCTACCGGATCTGGTGGCTGTGCGCGGCTGGCTACGTGAATTTGCAGACGTTCTAGATCAGGCAGCGCTGCGGTTAAGCAGGTTTTGTCGATCGTTCTGACCAGCCGTTTTTGTACCCACTCGTCTGCCCACAAACCCAGGGCTTCGGGATGTTCAGGATCGCTGTTAACGATCCGCTGCAACTGAGCCATTAGAAAGTCGGCGTCGCCGGCGGCTGGGGATAGCAACCACATCAGATCAACGGCCCGGCCGACAAGTTTTCTTCTTGACGATGTCAGAGCCTTGGGTAGCAGTTCCCGCGCTCGCTCGGCGTGCATCCAGCCCAGGATATAAACGATGCGCTCCCTATCGGCCTCGCTTATCGTCTCGTCGTACCACTGGATTAATTCCGGAATGATGGCGGCATCATTAAGCGCGATCAAGGCATCGGCTGCTGCCCAACTTCCTTGCCGCCGCGCCTGCTTGAGCATCTCCAGTAGCTCTGGAGTTGCTTTTCGGCTACCGGTTTCCCCCAAGGCCAGGGCCACGATACTTTTGACCGGGGGGTTCCTGACCTGATCCAACAGCTCGCTCAATTGAGCGTCCGCATCAGACGGCACTCGCTCAGTACCCGCACTGTGAACGCGGCTAACTGGTGACCGACCGCAAACAAGAAGGAGCGGGCATCACCACTGCTGAGAGGCGTCTGGCTGTCGCGACGAATGAAGTAGCGCGGCCAGTGGCCAGCCAGGCCAGGAAGGCGGTTTTGCCTGCCCCCGGCTCGGCGGTCAGGAGGAGGAAGCGGCAGTTGGGATCGGCCAAGGCTTCCTCGACCTGCTCGGCCAGCCAGGTTCGTTCGACGAGGTTTCGGCCTTCGACGTAGGATTTGATCAGGTTCTCATAGAAGAGCCCGGTGGTCGATTGAGAGAATTGTACCGTCACCGTGAAAACCCCTGTTTTTGTCAAGAGAAACTGCACCACCTGCTTTCAACGGAACGAGGTCGCTGCGGGAGCGGTCGCAGCGTGTTCTGCTTGCGGGAAAGATTTCCTAATTACTTTTCGCATCTCGGTGCCGGCTTGGTAAGGAAAGGGCCCTGCCGAGGGTGGTCCGGAAATCATAGTACAGCTAATGACCCCTTGACCTAACTCGAAGAGCGGTATAGTATAGACTTCAAGCTGAAAAGCGCATACCCTAGGCGCCACCGGCGAGTGCTACGAACACTCACCGGCGGCTAACCCCGCCAGCTGGAAAGGCAGTTGACAGGGCTGGTCTCTATTCTACCATAGTTGTTGGTGGTAGCTAAAGAGCATCCCGACGGTCATCCCTGCCTGCTTGGCGGGGTGACCGTTTTTTTGTTTCTGGCGCTATTCAGTCAGGGCAGGGTACCGCGGTGCCCTGCCCGCCATACTGGTTGTTCTTGTCCCAACTCTTGTTAAGCATAATAAGTGGTCAACCCGTTTAATGCGTGAAGTGACTAATTGGCAGCTATTTCATCAAGTTGCAGAGTCTGTAACTTTGAAATCAGGCTGCTCAATCCATTGCAGCCAAAGTAAAAATAAACACTTTGGAGGTCACTAATGAAATCACTTTTGAGATGGCTAATAGGGAAGCGGGGAGTCTCCACGCTCGGTTCTTGGCGTGATGATTACCTCAGTAGTAAACGCGTTAGGCTGGAAGAAAAAACGCTCGGCAATTATAGACGGGTCATCAACCTGTACATTGAATTTGTTGGCGAGGAACATTGGCCTCCCACCCGATTTGATGTCATCCGGTTCTTGGATGATGTTCAGGAGCGAGCCAGTCAAACCACAACTTATAGTTATTGGGCCATTTTAAGGGCATGGTTCAACTACTTAGCCAAAGTAGGGGCATTTGGTCGTTCTCAAAATCCGGCCGAGCAGATAGAGCAACTAGAATTGGCCCCGCACAATCCCAAGAAAATGCCCAAAGGTATCCCCCGACAACACATGGATCTCCTTCTTGAGTATTTGCAGTCATTACCTGAAGACTTGACCAACCTCAGAGACCTGGCCTTGATCCAGTTCCTGTATCACACGGGTGCCCGAGCCGGCGAGGCCGCCTTGCTGACCCGAGAAGTACTTCAGTTAGAGCTTAACCAGGTAAACATTGAGGCCGAGGTGGCGAAAGATGACGAGGACAGACAGATCTTCTTTGGCAAAAAAGTCAGGGTAATTCTGGAAACCTGGTTGTCGGTGCTCGCCGATAGCGGATACGAAGGCATATGGGTTTTTCCTTCAACCCGTGGAAACCGGGCATTGGATCAACCGCTGACGGTTTCCGGCATCTACCAAATGTTCCATCGAAGGTTAGAAAAGGTTGATTTGCCCAAGTATCGGGTGCACGATCTGCGACATACCTTCACTAAAATCGCGATACGGCGCAAAATAGCCTTGTCCAGTATTCAAAGACAGCTAGGCCATTCCACCCCAGATATGGTGCTACGCTACGCCAAAGCCTTTAGTGAGGACCAGAAAATCGATTTCATCAATTTTGGTGACGGCGAATAGTATTATCCAATTTCTAAAAGTCTGATCGTTACCTATCGGAACCGACCGATGACCTTTTCGCTCGTAATGAGCAGGTCATCGGTTCGAATCCGATGGGTGGCTTTCAGACTTTTTT
>CALMIS010000199.1 GCA_937864185.1 uncultured Chloroflexota bacterium | reverse complement strand
CTGGCCGACCAGCACGTTTTATACACCAAGCTTAGAAATTACCACTGGAACATTGTTGGCTCAGAATTCTTTGCCTTACACGAGCTGTTTGAAGAACAGTACAATGAACTCAAAGAGTCGGCGGATACCGTGGCCGAGCGGATTCGAGCTCACGGCGGCCATGCCATCGGCACGCTAACCGAGTTTCTGGAGCGAACCCGCTTGGGCGAACACCCGGGCAAGTATCCTGACGCGAAGCAGATGGTCTTAAACATTGTCAAAGATCACGAAGCAATCGTCCGCCACTTGCGAACTGATGCCGAGAAGTGCGCCGAAGAGTACGGTGATACAGCCACCGAAGATTTACTGATTGGCTTAATGCAGGATCACCAGGAAATGGCCTGGATGTTACGCTCGTTTGTCGAGGGCGAACCGCTGACGCCGGTGGATTAAGCGCGGAGCGTCGCGGTCGGGCCGCATGGCTAATATATTAGTATGGAGGAAACAATGGCGAATGTAACGCACAGCTTTACCGAGATAGAGGCAAAATATAATCACCTCAGCAGCGAAATTGAGGGCTTAAGAGCAGCGTTGGCCGAGGCCGGCCCCAATGCACCCGGTCAGTACCGAGAGAATCTGGACCATCTCTTACACCAGCAACGACTGGCTCATGATAAGATTAGAGCAATGGAGCGGACTGACGTCGCCACGTCGGCCACGCACCGAACCGAGGTAGAGGGCTTGCTCTCTAGCATGGAGCAAGAGTTGGCCCGGCTCAAAACGGTAATATCCAATGAAACTTCAATTGGGTGGCCGGAAGGTCAGGCTCATAACCGGCCAGAAGGCTCGATCGGTTGGGCGGAGGGCCAGGCTGACCTGCCTCCGCCTGACTCAAAAGGCTGGTCGGAGGGCCAGAGTGCTACCCCGTCCCCCGACTCAGAAGGCTGGACTGAAGGCTACGATAAACGGTAGGTCGCTCCGCCCTAAACTGCGGTAGCGTTGGTTTCGACAGGCTCAACCAACGGCCTTCGACAAGCTCAGGCCACGTTTACGGCCTTCGACAGGCTCGGGCCACGTTCACCCCGGGATATTGAGAAGAGACCCGCGGTCGAGATTAGAAGTAGGGGCGTAAAATTTTACGCCCCTACTGTGTCTACGCTTCTGACCGAATTGCCTCAACCTGAGGCACGTTGTAGCACAAGGTAATCCGGGTGCCTCGCCCCGGCGAGGTATCGATCTCCAAGTAGCCCCCGATCTTCTTGATGCGCTCCTGCATGATTTGCAGGCCAAAACTGATCGTCCCTTGACCCGCAATCCGGCTGGAATCAAAACCCTGGCCTTGGTCTTCCACGCTAATACACACCTGCCGTCCATTTCGGCTCAAACGGATCCGGGCTTCTCTTACCCGGGCGTGCTTCCGGATATTGATCAGCGCCTCTTGAATAGTCCGAATCAGTTGGATGCTGACTTCAGCCGAAAAATCAAAGCTGGCGGGACTGGCTTCGCTGACCAGTTGAATCTCAAGGTCATAAAAACGTTTGTACTTAGCCACATAGTCGTGGAGGGTCTCTAAGAAGTTAACCTGAGGCGTAGCACTCGAGCGCAGGTTGAAGATCTCTTCCCGAACGTCCGTATAAGTTTCGCCGATAACCTGCTTGAGTTCTTGCAGACTGGCCTGGACTGCTTCAGTTTGGCCTTGATCAAGCAGCGTCATGGCCACCGCCATCTTCAGGTTGAGATAGCCCAACGCTTGAGCGACGGTATCGTGCAACTCCTGCGCCAAACGGTTGCGCTCTTTGATTTCGGCCATAAGCGCCAGCCGCTCTTGGGCCGCCTCTGCTTCCGCCCGAGCTTGCTGCTCGGCCTCGTACAGCCGAGCCCGTTCCAGGGCCTGAGCGCACTGCTGCGTGACGGCCATCATAAACGTCCGATCTTCTTCATCAAACGAGCGCGGCTCCGTAAAGCTCACGGCTATCCCGCCGATGGCGCGCCCTTTACTCTGCAAAGGCAGCGCCACCATCGCTTCGTAGCCCGGAAACGCTTCAAACGGGAACTCGGGACACTCTCTTTTTAACTGGCGGCGCGACTCGATAAAGCGGGCTTGACCGGTCCGCACCGTTTCGGCCAGGGGCACCGGAGTCGAGAGTGAAAACCTTTGCCAGTCAGACATGCTTGCGGCCGGATAGCCAAAGTAGTGAATCGTTTCCAATTGGCCGCTTTCTTCTACCAACAGCACGACCAGGCCGCTGTCAGCGCCAATCGAGCTTAAGCCTTGTTTCGTCAGGACCTGGGCTACTTGCCCCGGGGTCAAGGCCTCGGATAAAGAGGCGGTAATCGCTTGCAGGCTGGCAATCCGCTTCATCGTCCGTTCCGCGGCCCGGCGGGTATCTTTTTCCGCCTTGTAGAGGCGGGCTCGCTCCAGCGCCTGGGCACACTGGCGGGCGATGCTCAACATAAACTCCCGACTTTCGGCGTTGAAGTCCGTGGGCTTAGAAAAACTCAGGCCGATACAACCAATGGTTTGCTCCTCGCCGAGTAGAGGAAGACTGACCAGGGCCTCATAGTCACCCGTTCGCTGTTGGGCAAACTCGGGAAAGCGAGTCCCTAACCCTGCCGATGAACTGATAAAAATAGCCTCACCGGTTCGGACCGTTTCGGCCAGCGGCACGGCTGCCGTCAGCGAAAACGTACGCCAGGCCTTGACTTGTTCGGTTGAATACCCAAAAGAGCGGACGATCTCCAGATGGGTTCTTTCCGAGTCTACCAGGGCAATCAGCCCACTGTTGGCCCCTAGCGCGGCCAGGCCGCTTTTAATGACCACATTAGCCACTTGCAACGGCGTTAAAGCCCGGGATAGCGCGGCCGTCACCGCTTGCAGACTGGCGATCCGTTGGGCGGCTTGTTCGGTTCGGCGCCGGCTCCGGCGCTCCTTGTCGAACAGGCGAGCGTTATCGATGGCTGTAGCGGCCCGGCGGGCCAACTCTTCGGCCAGGCCCAGATCCACCTCACTGTAACGCCGGTTCGATTCGGCCCACACAAATGTCATCACGCCCAGGGATCGACCCCGGGTCACCAACGGCACGATCATCGCCGATTTCATTTGTAAGGTCCGCAGAGACCGTAAGTGCGCCTCATCGTGGGCCGCCGCCACCAGCATTTCATCAGTAACCTCGGGATACAGTTCTGCCCGGCCGCTCCGCAACACTTCAGGCGCTCCTGCGGTCGCGGTCCAATCCGGGGGATAGCGTTGTTGCAGCTCGTGCGCTAATTTTACTTTGGCCGGGTCCACGTGGGCCACGGTCAACTGTTTTACCGCCTCATCTTCTTCGACCACAACCACGCTGCACCAATCGGCCAGGCGCGGTACGGCCAGATGGGCCACTTTGGATAAGCGCGTCTCGTAATCGAGCGAGGAGGATAGGGTTTGGCCCGCCTCGGCCAGGAGTTGGTGAGACAGCTCAACCCGCTTAAGATCGGTGATGTCGCGCGAGATGCCGATCAGCCCGATAATATTGCCCTCGGCGTCACGATAGGGCGCTTTATGGGTGTGATAAATGCGGGCCCCGGCCGGAGTTAGAATCTCATTCTCAAAGGTGTGCGCCCGGCCACTTTGGATGACGAGCTGATCGTCTGCTTCAATTTCTTGGCTCTGTTTAGGCGGGAAAATCTCGGTGTGGCGCCGGCCAATAATCTCTTCAACCGGCTTAGCCACAACCCAGCCGGTGGCCGAATTGGCCATAAGATAGCGGCCGTCGCGATCTTTTAGATAAATGGGATCAGCCGTGGATTGGATCACCGCTTGAAGCAAAGCGTGGCTCTCTTGCAGCGCCTGCTCGGCCTGCTTGCGGTCGATGGCGCTGGCCAGGACGTTGGCCACCGCCTGCAGAAAGTGAACATCATCTTGAGTAAAGATGTGTCGCCGGGCCGTATGAGCGCCCAAGGCCCCAAAGGGTTTTTCTAGAGGGCCAATGATCACACTGACGCCGCTGATGACGCCGTGACTATGCAACAGCGGGGGACCGCTGAAGCGGGTTTCCGTCCGAAGATCTTCAACGATGACCGGCTCCTCGGAGAGGAGCGTAAAGCCCGCTTGGGACTCAAGCCCGGCACTGACGGTAGTCCGCCCCACTAACCCGGCCTGCCAGCCTACCCCCGCTCTCAGCAACATGTGCCGGCCGTCCGGGAGCAGTTCCAGCAGCTTGCAATACTCAACCTCCAAAGTTTCCGAGACCGAAACAACCGCGTGATCAAATAAGACCGGCAAATCGACCCCGGCCAAAGCTTGTTGGCCTAAAGTGGCTACAGCGGCTTGTTGGCGGGCTTTAGCTTCAAGTAGAGCTTTGGCCTGCTCCGGCCGAAAGAAAGGCCAGGTTTGATCGATAATAAAATCCGTAATTTGCATTGCATCCTTTGCTAGCAGCCGGAGTAGCTACTTCTTTCCCAAACACCCTCAAAGCAGGTTTAATCAAGGTAACTACTCAGGCATGTCATTTCGACCGCAGGGAGAAATCCCTCGTAAGCTGCTTTTACCCAGCAGGTGGCCGGAAAATGAGAACTTTTGCGTATATTTGCCCACTGTTGCCCCGTTCATTGTGGCCCTGTCATTGACAGGCTCATAGGGATTTCTCGCTCCTTCGTCGCTCGAAATGACATGGGGGTGAGAGTTACTAATCAAGAACGATATTATGCGTGACTAAATTAAATTAAGCAACCCTTATATTAAAAAACACACTTTGGAAATACAACCAGCGAGGTTCAATCGTCAAGCTTAAATCCTTATTAGCGCTTAATTGACGATGAAATCGTGCTGGATCGTTTCTACCAGATCATTGATACCCCGGACGTGCTTCTGATTAATTTGACAGGTGTACAAGGTGTTATCATTGACACTCATGCTAATCAGGTAGACGCCGGCCCCCTCTTCCAAGAGGCGCTGGGCGAGAGAAGCTCCTGTCTTGAGCGGGTTGTGACTGTAGAGAATGATAATGTCCGGCTGCAACTTGATCACTTGCTCAACCGCTTTATCAAGATCTTTCTCTTGACCCACAATCTCAAGATTGTGGTCTTTCTCTTCTAACAGTTGCTGCAGGCCCCGCCCAAACATCAAATAGGTAGAGATTACATAGACGCTTTTCATGAGATTATCTTTTTTTATTGGTAAAACAGTGGCTATTCATGCTCAAACTATGTCTCTTCGTCATAAAACATTTCGGCCTTCAACTCATCTTCATCCTCCAAATTACCCCCCAAGGCTGCCGCCAAAACCCCTAACGTCGCTATAAAGGCAGCGTGCCGGACCATCAGATAAGCATCCAGGGTTAGTCCCAACCACCCCGCCGGCACGCCCGGCGGCACCAACCAGACGGCAAGATAAGCGACCAGAAACAGCACCAACCACAGCGCCGCCATCCCGCCCAACAGGGTGTTAAACAAGACCAGGCGCGTCCGGGCCAACTGCTCTCGCCAACCGAATTCGCGCGAGATCTCACCCAAATTTTGACCAAAAAAGATAAAAAGGGTGGCAATGACGATCGAGCCAAGCGCGCCCACCAGCAGGCTCACCACGGAGAAACTGACGCCAATTTCCCACGCTTCCGCCCCGAGCAGCAGCACCAAGACCGAAGCTGCTGCCGCCGCGGTCAACCGCCCCATCCTAAACGGCAGTCGCCAGGGCTTATAGCCCAGGGTATCAATAAAGATGCCTTGAGGATCGGCCCAAAAGGCCTGCCAGTGAAAAGAGAACCAGTTCCAGCGATGCTGCTTTTCTTCCAACCGCCGGTCGGCCACCTCTTCCAGACGGTCAATGATCTCCTCGCGTTGATCGGGGGGAAACTGCGACAGACGCAGCAGCTCGCAGTCCTCCGGGGGAAACATCGGGCCGCCGGCTTGGTGTTCCAGACCCCACATATGGCCCAACAGATGCAGCGCCAGCGCCGCCAACTGCTCACTGAACGATTCCCCCCAGATCAGACGCGAGCTTGACAAGCTGGCCACCTCCAGGGCCGAGGAAGGCACGCCGAGCGTAAAAACACGCGCGCGGGGCGTCAGTTCGTTTGGGACAACAACCAGAGCATAGTCCCAGGCCCGGTAAATTTTTTCGTGGAGGCCTATTTCCAGCAACGGCAGCGGCTCCAACGCGCCATGCGGGCTAAAGTATCCCCGTTGAATAAAGGGCATTTGCCAGCGAAACTGAGGAAACTGTTCCTCCAGATAGTGGTGCAGCAACTCAGAGGCTTGCTGATAAGCCTGCAGAGCTTGTTTATGCCGTTCGTCAACCGCTAAGACCCAGCCGATATGGACTAACGGCAGGTGGGTCGCTGGGACGCTCACCGGGGCATCGACGTCGCAGGGCTGGGTAACCAAAGACCCTATTTTAGGTTGAACTTGAGTCTCCAAACGATTGTCCGCAGTCTTCCCTTTCAATCGTCGCCTGGGTCTGCCGCTGCTCACTTGAGCATTGGGGGACATTGAAAAAATAGGGGATAGTACTCTCAGTCTAACATAGTTAATTTGAAACAAGCTCACTAAGGCAGATAGTTTATCAACGCGCTTAGAGTAATTTTTTGACCGAGGTGATCTAGCCCACATGGCAAGCGGTAAACTCACCCACCTGGTACCCGGCTAGGCTGCAGCGCTTTGACCTGGCTTTGGTCGATAGTGCCGCCCTCTGGAGCACTGTGCTGGTCACTGTTTTGAAGTTTCGCCCGGTCTCGACCGGAGCGGCTCTGCTCATGCTGCCCTATTTGTCGTGGGCAGTTTCGCCACCGCGCTTAACGGAGCGATCGGGTGGCTTAATCGAGATAAAGCGGCTTAGAAACCTTTACGACCCAATTGGGTGATATAAAATAGCTAGGCAAGCCGCCAACCGGGGCCAGAAAATAGCTCTTTTTTATAGGCGATATCACCTTAACTGGTGTAGTCCTCTGGCTGATTTCAAGTTATGCTTGAACCATAAGATGTTTGGATGATTAGCCATACTTAAGGAGGCAAACAATGTTGTACTGGGCTCTACTCTTCTTTATCATTGCGCTCGTCGCCGCAGTCTTTGGCTTCGGTGGCATTGCCGGAGCAGCGTCGAGCGTGGCGCAGATCCTCTTTTTTGTTTTTCTCGTCCTGTTTATCGGCTCGTTGCTGATGCGCGCGGTCCGACGGTAAAACCGGTCGAGAACTTCCGGCTAAATTGAGAGGGTATAGAGTAATTAAAGCTCAGAGAGCGAACAGCGCTTTTACTGGCGTTCGCTCTCCGAGCTCTTTTAAAGCGTAAATCGTAAACAAATAGAGGAGGGCAGAGCTTGCTCTGCTCGCAAACCAAGGTTTGCCCTCCTAATTCCAAGAGTTCATGAGCGATGGCGTTCAACTTGAAGGCAAAATTTATCGTCTCACTAGCGCGATCAACCTTTCCAAAACTAAAAAGTACCGTCCCGCTGACGCGATCATCCTTTCCGGGATTGAAAAGTATCTTCCCGCTGACGCGATCATCCTTTCCGGGATTGAA
>CALMIS010000198.1 GCA_937864185.1 uncultured Chloroflexota bacterium | reverse complement strand
TTTGTAGCGGACCGAAATCTCATTGTTGACCTCGATGTCTTCAATGCCCTCGGTTTTGGCCAGCCGCTCGGCGGTCTCGCGGTCGATGCTGTCGTTCAAAGCCATAAAAATATGGGATGGGACCACGGCTTGGTGGGCCCGGTCCATGCCGGTGATCAGTTGATCGACCATGCCAAAGACCGCGCCAATGGCAAAGACCCCGGCCGAGATGCTCAGCACGGCCAGCATCGTCCGGACTTTGTTATCCCAGATATCAGACCAGACTTTGTTCCAGATAACGCTCATAGTGATCCAACATAGAGCTGACAGATTTTTAAAACCGGTCAGGCTTGCGGCTGCCTACTTGGCGTAGACGGCCACTTGCCACAAGAAAGTCTTTTGATAAAACCGCCGTTCGAAGCCGTACTGCCGGAGAATAGCCTCAATCGTAGAGGTGGGGTGAACAAAGAAGCGGAAGGGGTTGCGCTGCACCCACACGGTAGTGTTGATCAACAGGCGACCTATCTCCAGCCACCACGTTTCGCGGGGATAGACCAGGCCAATCCGCTGGCCCGCCAGCTTAGCTGAAGCCTCAATCAGAGCCTCAACATCGTGATAGCAGCAGACCACCCGGTCCAGAGTGACGATGTCAACCGGCCCTAACTCCGGCGCCAACTCGATTAAGTTACCGAAACGGTAGGTGATCCGGTCGCTGTGGCCTTGACGCTGAGCCTCTTCTTGAGAGGCGCGGAGATAGGCGCTGGAGGCATCGACGTGGGTGGCCTGGCGGATACCCGCTTTGAATAAGGCGTGCTGGATCGCGCCCACCCCACCCCCTACGTCCAACAGGGTCAGATTAGCGACCGCTTTGGCCTTAAGCGCCTGGATCAGCATTTGGGTGGTCTTGGCCGACCCTTTTTGCCGATAACTTTCTAGCTCTTTGGTTGCAGTCTTTTGGTCAAAGAGGCTTTCCAGCCCCTGGCATTGGCAGCAGTTCATAATGATCAGTGAAAACTGGAAGATTAGAGATTAGGAGATTGGTTGTTCGACAAATCTGCCTAATCTCCTGATCTCTATTAATACCCCGTCCACGCCGTTTTGCTGCCGGCGTACTCATCACGGGTAATTTTGCCATTCGTAATCTCAACGACGCGGGGCACGCGTTTGGCCAACTCCTTGTCGTGGGTGACCATCAGCAGCGATTTACCTTGCTCAACCAAGCGGCTGAACAGATCAAACACATCCATCGCCGTGCGGGAGTCCAGGTTACCGGTCGGCTCGTCACCGACCAGCAGCGGCGGATCATTGGCCAGGGCTCGGGCGATAGCCGCCCGTTGCTGCTGACCACCGGAAACCATACTCGGCAGCTTGTCAGCTTGATCTTCAAGGCCGACAATCTCCAAGAGATGCATGGCTCGCTCGCGCCGCTCTTTGGTGGTGTATTTGTTGGCAAAGTCCATCGGCAGGATAACATTTTGCAGTAGGCTCAAGGCGGGCAGCATCTGGAAAAATTGAAAAATGATGCCCACATTCTCGCCGCGCCAAGCGGCTAGTTGGTTTTCGGACATCTTATTAAGATTACGCCCGGTGACGATGACATCGCCATCGCTGGGCCGGTCGATGCCGGTGATCATATTCAGCAAGGTCGATTTACCGTTGCCGGATGGCCCCACAATCGAGACAAACTCGCCATCTTTGACGTCAAACGAAATGCCTTTAAGAATGGTTACTTCGCCGTCACCCACTTTGAATTTCTTGACCACGTCCTTGATTTGGACAACATAATCGTAACTCTGCTTACTCTGCCCGTTTCCGTTACCAAACATGAGTTTACTCCTCTAACGCAGCCCAAATTAAGTTGACCTTGGGTTTATAAGCTTCGACATCGTACATCTGCTCTACATCAACGCCGTTCACGCCTTGGGTGACAATCTCCAGCGGCACATCGGTCAAGTTATAGCGCTTTTGATAAGCGGTCATACGACCATACTTACCTTCTCTAAGCAGGCGAGCGGCCATAATGGCAAAGTTCGTCGCGCCCAGCAGATCCTGCCCGTCGGGCGAGCCGGTGCGGAGCAAATAGGTCAGCGGCTGGAGAAAAACTTCTTCGCCGGTCAGGTAACCGAGCAGTTCGGCGGCGACCATCCCACTGCCGACCAAACCGCTGGCTTTACCCGTTCCCTCGGTTAACGGCCGCCCATTTTTTTCTTCCTTAAGTTCCGCCCGGCTAGGGGGCGAGAGTCGCGGCGCGTATTGGTCAGCTTTCTCGGGTGTCAGGCGAGCGCCATCGCTGATGACCAAAACCGCATAATTGTTGGGACTGATCTGTTTATCGTGTTGGAGCAGGTAAGCCAATCGCTCCGGGTTATACTCTACTTCCGGGATAACCACGCGATCCACGCCGGCCAAAAAACCGGCCATCAGCGTACTCAAACCGGAGTTGATACGAAACGTCTCCACGACGATGATCTGCTCTCGTGAGCCGGCCAGCGCTCGCAGTTCGTGAATAAAAGCCACACTCCGGGCCAGGCCCGTGCTAAAACCGATGGTGTAATCGGTGCCGTAAACGTTGTTATGGATTGTCTTGGGAATGGCGATAATCGGCACACCTTTTTGACTTAAGTGGGCGGCGTGCTTTAGCATATCGTCATCGCCCACGCAAATGAGCGCTCGAAAGCCTAACCGTTCAACCACCTCTTGCAGATGGCCGGTCAAGTCATACTTCTCGTCTCTGGCTCTATCGGATTTGAGAAAACCGGGGACCAGCGAGTACGGTACGGTTAAGGGATTGACCCGAGACGCGTGCAAGAACGAACCGGGTGATCGATCGATGGCCCGGACCATATTCTTATTCAGTTCGATAAAGTTGTTGGTGTAGGTGGTCGGATCATGATAGTTGTAGTTGATTAACCCTTCCCAACCTTTGCGGATGCCAATTGGCTCAAAGCCTTCATCGATCACGCGGTAGATGAGACTTTTCAAGCACATGTTCAGGCCGGGTACATCGCCCCCACCGACCAGAATGCCTACCCGTTTGCTCGTCGTCATTGTTGGTGCTCCTCCAGGTAGATAGAGAGGAGACTGGCTGAGCAAAAATCCTCTACTCAATCTCAGTCCCCGTCTCTTACCCTAGTCTCCTTACTCCCACGATAACATTCGCTCGTCAACGCCGGCGAAGTTGAACTCCAGACCCTCGAGGGCGCCGTTGGGGAACATCGAGCGTTGGTTGGAGCCGTCGGCGTTCATAATCCAGATCTCCCATTTGCCGCTGCGATCGCTCATAAAGGCAATTTGACTGCCGTCCGGCGACCAGACCGGCGAGGCGTTGTTCCAGTTCAAGTTGGGCATCTCGCCCGGCTGGGCGCGATCCATCGTGCGATAGCCTTCTTCGTTGACATAGGCTTCATTGCCCGCCACGCTGCCGTTGGCCACTACCCAGAGCGGGGTTTGGGTCAGGCGCTGGCGGTTGCTGCCATCGACATTCATGGTGTGGATTTCCCAGTTGCCGTCCTGATAGTAAGTGAAGGCAATCTTGGTCCCATCCGGCGAGATGGCAATCGAGCCCCGATCCCGGTCGTCAAAGCTAACCGGGGTGCTGCCCTGCAGTTGTTCATCGTACATTCCCATACCCTTGTCGGACCGGAAGATAAACTTGTTGGCATCGATCGGGTTAGCGCTCGGCGCATAGTTGTAGCGAGACCCGGTCGATAAGTCTTTGTATTCATTGTTGGTCAGGCTAACTTCAGCCAGCCACCAATAGGCGTCTGCCGGGATGTAAAACTGAAACTTGCCGTCCTCAAAACCCACGCCACGAGCGTTATCCGGGACTTGGACCGGATTGCCCTCCATGGCCCGGTCAATTAGAGTCCCTTCGCTATAGCGCTTCAACTCACCTTCAAGCCGGCCACCGGCCTGATGGCTGAACACAATCCGGCTCCCGTCGGCGGACCAGGTCGGTGATTTCATCTGGCGTTTGCCGCCAAAGATGCGCTGTTCGTTGGTCCCGTCCAGGTTAATGGTATAAAGCCAGTAGTCCGGGTCCCAGCGGGTAAAAGCGATTTTGCTTCCATCCGGCGACAGTTGGGGGTCGATCCCGTGGGTGACCCGGTTCAGGCCGGTACCGTCTGCGTTAACGACATAGATATCGCTACCACTCTGCGTCTGGAAGACCAGCTTGCCGCTGCCGTTGCCCTCGACCGGCTGCACTACCGGAGCAGGCGCGGTGATCGCTGTGGCGCCGGCTGTATTGGAAACCGCCGCCGCGGAACTTGGCACAGCTACACTGTTGACTTTCCAACTGCCGTTATAATCCGCCGTTTGTAGGACTACCTGCCGGCTGCCCGGCTGAACTGTAGCGGTGACTTGATAAGTTTCACCTGGGGTCAGCCACTCTTCCGCCGTGATCGTAAAGCTACTCACCTGACCTAAGTTGGCCAAAGTGTTGTCGGCCTGGAGTTCGCTGGCGGAGTAGAAGTCACGGGTGCTGGTTAGTTCAGGCCGGGTTAAGGTGATGAGAAAGCCTTTGGCCGCAGCTCTGGCCAAAATTGTATCTAAGTCTTCTTGCGCTTGGGCCGGGGTCCCACTCGTGATTGTCAGCGACACGAGCAGACCCAGCAGCAGCGCCAAACTAAAGTTCACTATCTTCGACATTTTTATCCTCGTCTATTCCAGCCCAGCTTCTGTTCTGCTCTCTAAATTTCAGGCCCAACTTCGATATCGACGAAGGTGGTCATCCCCCACCGTAGTTTCGAGGTATCGCCTTTGGTGAGGTCAATCGTAACCGTATAGGTTACGTCACCGGCCTTGGTTTCAGATTTGGGCGTAATCTTAGAGACGGTGCCTTCAAAGGTTTCACCCGGCAAGGCATCGACACTGATGTCAACTTTGGCCCCAACTCTTACGTCAACGATATCGATTTCCGTTAGATCGTCCGTTTTGATTTGCCAGACGCTGGTATCACCCAGAGAAACCACATTTGTTCCGGCCGAGATAATCTCGCCCTCATCCACTTCATTCAAACTACCAATCTGGCCACTAAAGGGTGCTTTCAAGACGGTTTTGTCCAGATCGGCCTGAGCCGATTGTACCTGGGCTTTGGCTGCTTCAACGCTGGCTTCGGCCGTTTTGGTTCCGGCCTGAGCCGTATCGACTTGAGCTTCGGCAATGGCCACTTGTTGATCGGTCGCTCCGGCTAACAGTTGATCCAGATCGGCTTGGGCCTTCGCGACATCCGCCTGCGCCGCGGCAATTTCTTCCGCGGTAGCGCCTGCACCCACCCGAGCCAGAGCAGCCCGGGCTTCGGCCACTTGGGCTTGAGCCACGGCCACCTGTTCGTCAGTAGCGCCGTTGACCAGCTTTTCGTATTCGGCTTTAGCCGCTTCGTAGACCAAGGTGGCCTTTTCCAAGACCACACCTGACTTTAACACATCATCCGGGTCACCGTAGCGCACTTTATCATAAGTGCTTTGAGCTTCCCGCACGTCGGCTTCGGCTTGCAGCATTCTGGCAGAAGCGGCTTGTAAATCCTCATTCCGGGCGTCGGCCAAAACTTCATTGAGTTGCGCTTGGGCGGTATTGACCCCAGCCTGAGCTTCACCCACCTCTTCTGGAGTTGCCCCGGCCAGCATATCGGCCAGACCGGCCTGAGCTTTAGCCAGAATTGCCTTATACTGAGCAATCTCTTCCGGAGTTGGATCGGCTTTAACGTCGGCCAGACTGGCTTCGGCTTCGGACAATTGAGCCGTAGCCTGCGTTAGATTTGCCTCGGCTTGAAGCAGGCCCGCCTTTGCTTCGGTCAGTCCGGCTTGTTGGCTCGAGTTTTCCAGTTGGGCCAGGACATCGCCTTCTTTAACCGTGTCACCTTCTTCAACTGCCACCAGGGCTACCCGGCCACCAACTTCGAATGATAAGGTCGTTTCTCTGACCGGAAAGACAAAAGCTTCGGCCGAAACGACCTGGGGTTGCTGAGTTGTGCTTGCTGGTACAGCTTCTGGTGTAGGCTCCTCGGAGGAGCAAGCCGCCAAAACGCCGATCATCAGTACAGCTAGAAATATAAGAAACAGTTTGCTTCTAGCGCTCATGTTTGTTTCGCCCATGGTGCAGAATTCTCCCTTCAAACGTAACCAACTTTACTAAGTTTTGATTCAAGTATAACAAGGAACCGTTTAAGCGTCATTACCCAAAAGTTGTATCCCAAAGTTGTATCACCTCTGAGGGTGTACACCCTTTAACTTATCTGATATACGTGTAGATTATCACGGGGTTGCATTTAACCGCAGGTTGTAAAGTGAGTGATTGCTCGTAAAAATGAGTGATAGCTCATTATACGGCACGCCGGTCAAAATGTCAATACCCGGCGAAAAGCCACAAGAAAAGAGGTCAGCATAATAAAACCCCCTTCATCTGGAGAGGATCGCTGCCGGCGGCTGTCCGCCTTCGAGGGCCACTTTTTACGGGCTCGGCATTCACACCCGATCCTGGTATAATGAAGGGGGTTTACGAGTTAATGGTTCTAGCGAAATTGTTGAACTGACGCGAGGTTTACTGAACTGGCAGTTGGGCGGCTACTTCATTAACAGCATTGATCAAGTGCTGTACTTCAAACGGCTTTTCAATAAAGCGGTCTTTGCCCACGACTTTATATCCAGCCGCGGCATCCTGTTCTTTATTTCTAGCGGAGACAATAATGACGGGGATTTTGCAAAGTTCTTTATCGTTTTTCATTTGCCGGTATATTTCCCAACCGTCAATATCGGGCAGCATTAAATCCAGGAGCAGCACATCTGGCTTAAGGCTATGCAGGAATTCCAGGCCAAAGTCACCTTGTTTGACTCCAATAACGCGATGCCCCTGCCGCTCAAAAATTAGTTGAATAAGACCTCTCATTTCAGGGTCGTCTTCAATCGATAAGATACGCAGTTGAGTGGCCACGATAATTGATCCTTTACCTTGTCTGCCTTTGATATTATAGCACAAAAATTGGCATTCCAAACTTGGAACTTAGGCCTATTGAGCTTTAGAATGGCAGAGGTAGTCTATACTGAGCTACAAATTTAACGCTAGGTAACCGATATGAACTGTAAACGGATTCTGGCTTTATGGCTACATCACAACCGGCTACTCCAGCTTGCCCTATCTAGGACTGTGCGGCTTCTGGCGCCTAGAAACTATATTGGGGTAATGGGCGCGATCTACAATGATCAGGGCCAGGTGCTGCTGGTCGAACACGTTTTTCGGATCCCCTGGGCCTGGGGCTTACCCGGTGGCTGGGTCGAGCACGGCGAAAGTCCTGCCCACGCCTTACATCGAGAAGTCGCCGAAGAACTAAACCTGGCTATTCAGGTCAAGAAACTGCTTTTTTGCGAGCCTCAGGTGAGTCACTGGCTGAGTACTACCCCTAAAAGTCTAGGGGTCGCCTACTACTGCCGCTCGATTAATCAAGATGCACCCTTGGCTCGCATGAGCCAGGCAACGCATGCCTACGAAA
>CALMIS010000197.1 GCA_937864185.1 uncultured Chloroflexota bacterium | reverse complement strand
GACCGCTTTGTCGCCGCCCGGCGGTAAGGACAAGGCCCTGTCACTCTCGAGGTGGTAGGGCCTTTTTTTGCTTTAAAATCCGAATTGGATTGTTTTCATTTCAGTTTTGTTGCACAAGCTAACATGGGTCGTATCACTGTCAGGGTTAGACTTATGTCATTTTGTCAAGGACAATGGAGCCGGTTATAATGGACAAAGTCCCCCTCATCCTGGGACAACTCACTAGAATGCTTAAACGCATTGTCAATCACATCGACTCGGTAGTGCGAGTGGCCCGCTTTGGTGGGTGGGCAGTTACTAACCCAACGGCCACGCGGCCCAAAATGCCATTGCAAGTCGCCGCTCAAGCACAAACTCCGTACTGAGCATAAGTTGTTTGGCAAGGTGTGTGCTTACGTCGAGGAATATTATTAAAGGAACCAGAACCCCATGTCCTGTACCAGCGTCCCCTCAGACCATCAGATCATAAAATGCCCTAAAACCGGTTTTAAAAACCTCTCCCTGGCTCAACTTTGCCAGAAGCTTGCCAACGTTGACCA
Organism: uncultured Chloroflexota bacterium; assembly: GCA_937864185.1. Classification (GTDB taxonomy): domain Bacteria; phylum Chloroflexota; class Anaerolineae; order 4572-78; family J111; genus JAGRBY01. Next base: position 8,002 of record CALMIS010000197.1, on the reverse strand, counting down.
TCAGGTCACAACCTACGGTTACATCATCGCGACGATTGACAATCGAAACGAGCAGTTGATCCAATACGGTAGCGGCCCAAATTTTCAGGGCGATAGACTGACGCTCTGTACCTGTAAACACTATATGCGCACCTTTCGGGCCAGTACGGATTGGCCGGGCGTGTGGATCGCCGGTTTTACCGGAAAAAATGCAGGGGGCGGCAGAAACGCCTTAGTCTATTTGGTGCAAGTAGGCCAGGCCTACGACTCGCAGTCTGACCTTTGGTTATCGCCACAGATTTCCGCCAGAACGAAACAAGCCAAACTAGCCAGCCGGCATCGGCTGGGCGACCTCTTCCAGCCTATCAAACCTGGCGACCCGTTCGATCCGCAGACTTACGAGTGGCCTCACCCCCAGCACTCCCATATCGAAAATAACCACTGGTTCAAAGATGTGGATTACCGGCGCAACGGGCGACCGGCAGCTTTGCTGGTCGGCACTCCTCACTATACCTTCGTTTGGGATAGGCCAATCATTTTTTATTCAACCTGGCTTCACCGAGGACAGAAAAAAGTAAGGCTAGGTGAGATGCTTGGCAACTTAAGGGAGGAAATAGACGCGTGAAAATGGCGATGGTCCGTATTGGGGTCGATACCGGTTCTGGAGGCATACACGGTCCCCTGTTTCAAGACGGCTCATTCGAGTACATCCCCATTCCTGATGGCTTTGGAATCGATCCGCGTACCTATGGCACCACACTGGGGCATAATGGCGCCAGGCTGGTTGAATACTTCCCAAAATCATGGTGGGGAAAGATGGAGAGTCAATCCATTCACGTCGATCCTGAGTTCGCTACCTTCACTTACGGCGACCCCACGGCTCCGAAGGCCGGCTTACGTCGCTTGGAGCAAGGCGACTTACTGGTATTCTATTGCGGCCTTGGAGGTTGGAATTTTCGAGCGGAACCGGCGCTTTACTTAATGGGCTATTTTGAGGTTGAAACCGCTGGGTATGCAGCAGACTACACAACCGAGCAACTCAACCTCTTATTCGGCGAGAACTTCCATGTCAAGCATCCTGCAATTTTCGAAGCGCAAAAAGATCGGCTGGTCTTGGTAAAAGGGAATGCCAACAGTCGCCTCCTGAAAAAGGCAGTTTTGCTTAGCGGGTGGGGGCAAGATAGAGCCGGTCGGCCCATCAAGACTCTCTCCGCTCAAATGCAGCAAATCTTCGGCCACTTTGATGGCAAACTCAGCTTCCAGCGCAGCCCCACTCGGTGGGTCCTCCCCGAGTTCGTCGAAAAAGCAGCCGTGTTTATGCGCTCACTAGAATAGAAGGTGGGTGATCAGCTAGTAATGGCGAAGAGATCTACGTTGGCACCAGCTACCAGACCTCAGAGTTGCAAGGCTTGGATTTGGTAGGGGTTGTAGGGGATAGGTGAGGGCAAATTCTAAAGAAAATGGAAACGACCATGTCACAGTCAGAAGATGCGAAAAAACTCATCGAGTACAAAAGCCGTCGACTGCAGAAACTCAAAGAAAGACGCGCCATCGAGGGGTTTCGGGTTGATCCTGCGGTTACAATTGAGATTGAAGATTTAGAAAAAGACCTCACCGCTTCATTAGCGGATCTTCAAAAGACTTTACCCAATATTAATATCTTTGCCGGTGATGATGGACAGATCAACTGGAATGAAAACGAAGTAACCCCTCCGTTTGGTGAAGTTGAGCCAATGCTAATAGGGTGGCTCAATGCTCCTGGTGGAGCTATGAAACTGCGCGATAGACTGTACGTACAGCGCCCCGAAGACAAAAAATTTGAGAGTCAGGTTACCGGTCGAGGCACGATGACGACAATTCGAGCACCGCGCCAAACCGGGAAGAGTTCCCTGCTGGTGCGCGGCCTGCACTATGCTCGGGAGCAAGGCATAAAAGTTGTACGCGTCGACCTGCAGAGTTTTGGGAAAGAGTCTTTTCAATCGCTAGAAAAATTTTTGCGTTCTCTACTGAGTGAGTTTGTGTTTCAACTAGGTCTGTCTGACTCCCAGTTAGCAAAAACATGGGCAAATTCCAATAAAACACCGCAATTGCGGTTAACTCATTTTTTGGAAGATAACGTTCTCTGTAAAAGTGACTGTCCAATCATCTTCGCCCTTGATGAAGCAGATAAATTACTACCCACTGATTTTAGAAGTGACTTCTTTGGCCTTGTCCGATTTTGGCACAACTCTGCTTCCTGGGACGAACGATGGGAAAATTTGAATATAGTCTTGGTTGTTTCTACGGAACCGTTTCTGTTAATAGCTGACTTACTGCAATCACCATTCAATGTAGGGTTGAAGCTTTACCTGAACGATTTTAATGAATTACAGGTTTCGAGACTTTACTGTCAACATCATCTTCCTCCAGATCTCGAGGATCTACCTTCAGTTATGGCCTTACTTAATGGACATCCATATTTAACTCGACAGGCATTTTATACAATGTTCAACGATGGGTTGACATGGGCTGAACTTGAACGAGCGGCGGTTGAAGACAATAGCCCCTTTTTAGATCATCTGGATCACTTGTATCTTATTGTGCTAAATAACCGTGATATGCATGAAATTGTTAAGCAGATTCTCCGTCGTGGTCAATTGCATAATGAGGAAATGGGTTATCGTTTAATGCGAGCCGGACTAATCAAGAAAGTTGGAAACAACTATTCTTTCAGATGTGATTTATACCGACGATATTTTGAACAAAAAATCGCCTGAATAAGTGGGCCTTTGCGATGGACAGATTAAACACAGAAGAAAAATTCTTCGTTGCGGGCGGCTCGTTGAGCCGCAATGCCCGTTCATATGTTTATCGAAAGGCTGATGATGAATTAGTAAGACATATTCTAAACGGATACTTCTGTTACGTTTTGACTCCGCGCCAAATGGGAAAATCCAGTCTGATGGTACGAACTGAGCAAAAACTCCAGGCAGCGGGATTTAAATCTGTCATCATTGATTTATCAGGAATCGGCAATGTCTCGATCAATCAATGGTATCAATCCCTCCTCTCTAATATACAGCGAACATTAAGACTCTCTGTCAATCCTGAGTTCTGGTGGACCCAGCACTCATCAGTGAGTCCTGCAAAACGATTTGCTGATTATCTTCGAGATGTCGCGTTGAGTGAAATTGACAAGCCGATTGTCATATTTATAGACGAAATTGATTATACGCTCCATCTTAACTATAAGGACGATTTTTTTGCTGCAATCCGTGCCCTTTATAACGCCCGATCTTACGAGGAAATCTTCAATAGGCTCACATTTGTATTGCTTGGAGTCGCTTCACCATCAGACCTGATCAATGACCGGAAACGCACGCCATTCAATATTGGTAAGCCTATTGATCTGGAAGAGTTTACCCGTGAAGAATCGCAGGTACTCAAGGAGGGCCTAGAGAGAGTTCACCCCAGTCAAGGAGACCTTATTTTTGACAGAATTTATGAGTGGACAAACGGTCATCCCTATTTCACTCAGAAATTGTGTCTGGAAATTGCTGCAATGCAGCGACAAAATTGGACAGACAAGGAAATCGACAACCTTATAAATGATCTGTTTTTCTCAGCCATAACTATTAGTGAAAGTCGGGAAGAAAATCTGAAACGAACTCAGCTTCAGATAATACAGAGCCCAAATAAACGTGATTTACTCATTTTATACAAGCAGGTACATGAAGGTAAGCAAATCGTAAAAGTTGATAGACAATCTATACTACAAAATGAGTTAATGCTGTCAGGGTTGGTACGAGCCCGTGATGGAAAATTGGAGGTTCGGAATAATATTTTCCGCCGGGTATTTGACTTTGCTTGGACTCGACAAAACCTGTCCTGGCATTCAGAATACCGACTACAGCTTGCCATAGCGATTGCGTCGACGATATTAGTTTTAATAGTTGTGGGATATTTCTATCAAATTAGTCGACAGCAGCCGGTTGATGTTTTGGCCCAGACCTACATCGAAGATTTCCGAAGCAATACAAATCCCACTTTACGTCTCGGTAGTTTGGCAAACTTGATTGCTCTACCGGAACGTGAGGGTGATGCTCGTGATGAGTTTGATTCTTTAACGCAGCAAGAGAAGTTGTCCCTTTTTGCAATTGACACATCAGATTTACAGACTCAGGTGAGATTTGTGGTGAGGGGAATTTATTTCTATCTCGATGATACCAGTGATGATAACGAAGTTTTACATGCGATGGAATCTGCGCTTGAACAGTCTGATGACCCTGAAAGCGAATTGCTTGCTAAAGAAATATCCCAATGGCTTGAAGGGCGATCCAATGCCGCATTAGGAAAATACTCTGAAGCGGAATCTGCCTACAATGCCGCAATTGTAATTAACGAGGATAACCCCGCTACGCGTTTTGAACATGCTATCGTGTTGCTGGCATTGAAGAGCTATTCAGATGCACTACGGGAATTTGAAGTTGCATTGGGTCTAGATGAAACCTGGCGACCACAAGTAGCGGAATCAATATTGGAGGACAAAGAACTTTACGATACCTGGTGGGATATGTGGGGATCTTTACCAGTAATTGATGATTTATTACCCACCCCAACAAGTACACCCACACCGACAAACACATCTACAAACACTAATGCTTTGTCTCTTACAGGGACCCTTACCGCTACCCCTCCTATAATATCTCCTACCTTCACCAAAACTCCGACGCCAACCGATACCCCGTCACCAACTCCATCCCCAACGTTTACACCAACTCCAGAAACTGTTATCCCTTCTATTGCAGTTGGTGAGGTAATCGTTGCAGATGATTTTGAGGTAAACAGACGTTACTGGGAGCCGCGTAATGAAATAGGAATTACTGTTAGCACAATAAATGGTGAACGTGTTATTAGTGCGCGCAGACCAGAAACAAGCGATATTCCCAATTATAATTGGCCGGATTTTGTCCGAAATGAATCAGCAAGAGATTTGATACTTCAAGTAGATGCTTATATTCCGACAGGAAGCACAGCGTTCGCATATGGTTTAATATTTGGGTGGCAAACTGGTAGTAACTCCTACTATCATTTCGATATTCGTAGAGATTCAAACAGCAGCTTTGCCGTACTTAAGAAATCATTTGTTGACGTAGGGACATCACCAACTTTAATTCGTTTGCCAGATACAATTCCAAATAATGAACTCTTTCAATATACCATTTCGGTGGTTATCGAAGGGAAGACTGTTAAAGGGTATGTTGATGGCCAAATTGTTGCCGAACAGACTTTTGAAGACTATTCAGGCGGAGCTTTTGGCGTTATGGTAGTAGCTTCGAGTGCCGAAGAACCGGTCACCGTTCACTTTGATAATTTTCGTGCCTGGCGATTGCCATAGTTATTTATATAGTTACCTCTGAGCGGTAGGTTTCTCCCATATCCATGGTGACTTTTTAGATTCTTCATCTCAGAACTTAAGCAATTTTTCTCCTGTAGGCGATATAGCCTAACTCATCATCGACGCGGACCACAAATGCCAACCGAGTGGTAGTCGTACCTGTTTGACATCAACCTACTTCTTTGAATTAAGCATCGAAGCAGCGAGTCCTACAGTCACTCAACACCGCCTGTCAGCCCCGGTTGCAAGATATTGAATGCGAATCGGTGGAGTCAGAGCGTAGGCGCCTGCTGGTTATGACTATCTGGTCACGCCCGACCGTCACGAAACTACCCGAGATAAAATCACCTCGTAGGGGAGCTTGAGCAGTCATACTATCTTTACCCGCTGTGATGAAAACGTTATGGATATGGAAAGGCCGGGTGGCGCGGTTGGCTTTGCAGTAGACTGGTTTAAGAATGGCAAAGGCATAACAAGCGACGATTTCGGCCCGGAGTTGGCCCGCAAAGTGAAGGGTTACCGGTGGTACCGACCGTCAGAGCGGGCTTGACAGACCTCGATCAGCACTTTTGGCAGCGGGGTAACGTAGTCCGCCGTGTAGATGAAGACCCAGATGAACAGACGTTGACCGGGCAGATCGGGCGGGAGCGAGAATGGCGGTCAGCGAAGCTTTTGAGATCGAGCCGTGGATCTAGCACCACCAGGCTGACCAGGAGACGGACACCTCAATCCTTGATAGTACCCTAAGGCGTCTATGTCAAACGGTGCCTATTCTGCCGCTGAGTCCTGCATCTTCCCGGCAGTCTTCCTGATGCTTACCCCAAAACCTGCTGCCGGATTGGTCAAAATGGCAGTCACCCCCTCGAGAATATCAGGCGCCATGCGTTTGATATTCCGCAGCCGACGCAAAAGAAAGATGTTGTCGACTTCGGCTTCCGGCTTGGCAACCTCGATCTGGATCTCTTCGACTTCGGCCTTGAGGTCGGCTTTATCATCACCGCTCAAGCCGGGATGGCTGTCGATTTTTTGGTAGATCGTCCCGAATAGGCTGGCCACTTCGGTGGCGCTCAGCCCGGTGGTCTTGACTTGATCCCGGCCGACAAAGTCACCGCCGCCGGTCTGAACCTGGCCGGTGATGACCGCCCCGCCGCCGGTATTGATGTGATAAACCGGGCCGGTGATAGGGCTGGTAGAACTCCTCTCAACCGGCTCGGTTGAGTCCGGCGCCTGAGCCAATTGGATCTGCAATTCCCGCAGCTCCTGTTCCAAATCCTCAATCTGGATCAGCGTGGCCGGGTCTGTGCTGAGGCCAAAGACCGCCTCCTGTTCTTTGAGCTTTTGCAAGCGCCGGCGTTTGCTGTCGATCAACGTTTGAATATCTCGACGAGATGGCATGGTTGCTCCTCATTATGATGACGTCTGATCCCGGCCGATAAAATCACCGCCGCCGGTGTGGACGGTGCCGGTGATGACCGCGCCGCCATCGGTGTTGATGTAGTAGACCTGGCTGGCCCGGCGCTCGGCTTCGACCCGGCTGACCGGCAGGTAGAGGGTTTGCCGCTCTTCGAAGGGCTGGCCCTGCTCATCTTCGAAGGTAATGTTGAGCCGCAGCGGGACCTGCCCGGGGTCGAGCGGTTTGACATCGAGGGTTTGCACCCGCCGCTGGTCGGGCTGAAGGGAGAGGATCTGCTGGGTTTTGGTCACCTCGCCCTCGAATTGGGCTTTGTTCAGGAGCTGGATGATCAGCTTGCGGGCCGGGCCAAAGCCCTGGTTGTGGATGGCGAACTCCAGATGGGACCATTCCCCCACCAGCAGGCCTTGCTTGGCCTGCACGGCGATTTCGAGCAGCGGCAGTTTGCGGCAGCGCGCTACTTCCCGCTGGCATTCTTGGGCTCGGGCCAGCTCGCCCTCGGCTTGGAACAAGTGGGCCGCTTCGGTCCAGGCCTCGGCCTCGAGGCTGTCGTCAGCCCCGGCCAGCGAGCGAGCATAGTGGACCAGCGCCTCCGCCTGGCGAAGCGGGCGATCCAACCTTTGCCAGAGATGGGCCGCTTGCGACCAGCGTTCGGCCAGTTCGTACTGCTCGGCCGCCGGCTCAAGCTGGCCGAGCGCCTGCCACAGTTGGGCGGCCTGGTAGGGCCGGTGGTGGGCTTGAAAGAGCTCCGCCGCGCGAGCCAACTCGCCCTGGGCGGCGTAGGCTTCGGCGGCGGCGAGGAAGCGACCGGCGGCTTCGTGAGCCGTTGCCGGCAGCGACACCGGCCAGGCGGCCACATTGCCCCCGGCGTCGGCGAGCACGGCCAAAGGGGGATCGAGGCTGAGCAGGGGGGAGCGCTCGATCCGGCGCGGCACGACCTCGCCGCGCCACAGCTCCCGCCCGGTTTCAAGCTCGACCGCCAGCAGGTGATGGTCGTGGCCGGCGGCGTAGACCACGCCCTCGAGCGCGACCGGCGCGGCGGTCTGGCGGCGTTCGGTGGGGACGCGCCAGGCTGGCTCGCCGGTGGCGAGAGCAAAGGCGTGCAGCCCATCCTTGGCTCCGACCACCACCCGCGCGCCGGCGACCAGCGGCGGGCTGATCTGGCCCGGTAATTTTTGTCGCCACAATGGCCGGCCGTCGGCCAGGCTGAAGGCGGCCAGGCTGCCGTCGTTGAA
>CALMIS010000196.1 GCA_937864185.1 uncultured Chloroflexota bacterium | reverse complement strand
TTCCGTCGAGACCCTCACCCCTGACTTGCCGCTGTATGACTCGGTCAGGGTGCAACCCGCGTAATGAGCATAAATTGTTAGTAGGTGCATCAAGTGGCGAAACTTACCCGAGAAACAGTTGAACAAATAGTAAAGGCTGCCCATGAAAGAGGCGAAAGACCGGACTTGAATGGAGTCGACCTTAGCGGGGTTGACCTCAGCGAGGCAAACCTCAGCGGGGCCGACTTGATGGGAGCAAACCTGAGCAATGCCGACCTCAGTAGAGCCGATCTAACAGCAGCCAACCTCACTCTGGCCAAATTTAGCAAAGCTAATCTTAGCGGGGCCAACCTCAGCGGGGCTAATCTTTTCATTGCGACCTTCAGCGGGGCTAACTTGATGGAAGCTAACTTTGAGGGAGCCAACCTCAACAAGGTTGACCTGATGGGAGCCAACCTTAGCAGGGCTAACTTCAGCGAGACCAATTTGAGTGAAGCCTATCTTGTTGAAACCGACCTCAGTGAAGCCAACTTGGAAAAAACCAACTTGAATGGGGCCAAACTTATGAGGGCTAACCTCAGTGGAGTCGGTCTCAATGGCGTAGACTTTGGCAGAGCTATGTTAATGGAAGCTAACTTAAATGGGGCCGACCTCAGTGGAGCTGACCTCAGCCAGGCTGATTTAAGGGGGACCGACCTCAGTGGAGCAAACCTCAGCCAGGCTGACCTTAGCGAGGCCGACCTGATAAAAGCCGACCTCAGTGGAGCAAACCTCAGCCAGGCTGATTTAAGGGGGGCCGACTTTAGGGGAGCAAACCTCAGCCAAGCTGACCTTAGCGAGGCTAATCTGGCAAGGGCAGATTTCCTAATAGCCAACCTTAGCGGGACCAACTTAAGAAGATCTAACCTTAGCGGAGCAGTGTTTAGAGAAACAGAATTTTGTAAAACGGATTTTAGTCATGTCATTGTAGAAGAAGCTCTTTTTATTAAGGTTGATCTCAGCCAGGTTAAAGGTCTTGAAACAGTTGAGCATAGAGAACACTCAATTATCGATATCAACACGATCTATCAATCCAAGGATAGGATCCCAGAGGTTTTTTTAGTAAAAGCTGGTATACATCCGGCTATTATCCGCTGGCAGCATAGTCTTCACGCGCTTCCCACAGTTTTTATTTGCTATAGCCATAAAGATGAAAAAGAAAAAGAGGAGGTATTGGCTCACTTACGCGGTTTAGAACGAAGAGGCATTTTTGATATCTGGCACGATCAGCGGCTTAGGGGCGGTGATGAGTGGAAAAAAGAAGTAAAACAAGCCATTGCTCAAGCCAGCGTTGCCATATTACTCATTAGTCCTAACTTTATGAACTCAGATTTTATTTTTAACGAAGAAATCCCCGAATTTTTAAGACGCGAACGTGATAAAAATTTAAGGATTTACCCGATTATTGCAAAACAATGCGCTTGGCGTTCGACACTTGACTGGTTATCAGACATGGAGGTTCGGCCCAAAGGAGGAAAGCCCATTTGGGGTCAGAGCCTGGAGATAGATGTTAACACGGAATTGGCCCAGATCACCGAAGAAATCAGAGTGATTATGGAAGAGGAATGGCACTAGGAAAGAGATAAAGATTACTGCGGTAGATTTTCGTGCGCACATCTCGGTGTAACCATGCTGTTAATTGGCTGGGTGGCGTAGTAGCTCCCCAAATAACTAGCTTCGGATAGACTACTTGGCCGTCCTGTAATTTTCCTACCTTAGGGATTTAATTCACAGGACGGCCTTTCGTAACCGCACTGTTATCGACGCGGGATCAAAGAATTATCTACCAATCAGTACACAAACCGTCCCCGTTTACCGGTAATAAGCCTTGTAATAGTTCCGCCCATAATTCCAGTGCGGGGCGTAATGGGCGCCGTAATATTTATTGTAACCGC
>CALMIS010000195.1 GCA_937864185.1 uncultured Chloroflexota bacterium | reverse complement strand
TGAAACGTTAAGCTTTCAAGGCTTGTCGCTCAAAACATGGGCTGAAAGATTGAGAGTTTGCTTTGTCCCAACTAGATAAACTGATAAAGAAGCAAAAATATCTGACTTTATATTGGCTAACGTTAGCCGCTCTAATCCTTGTGGCCGATTATTTGGCCGGCCCGTTTATTCAATTCCCCGTCCTTTATCTTATTCCCATCGGTTTGGCCTCATGGTATAGCGGCCGAGGTCAGGGCCTGGCCTTTGCTTTGATGATGCCGCTCGTTCGGTTATACTTCTCGACGGTCTGGCATGTGCCGTGGACCCTGACCGAGGCAGGCATTAATGCCGCCATCAGGATATTTGTTTTTAGCGGCTTTGCTTATTTGATTGATCGAGTGGTCACCTACAAACATGAATTAGAAAAAGAACTCCATGTGCTGAAAGGTATTTTGCCCATCTGTAGCTTTTGCAAAAAGATACGCAATCAGGACGGTACCTGGGAAGTGTTAGAGCATTATCTAACCACGCACTCCGAAGCAGAATTTAGTCACGGTCTATGTCCGGAATGTTTTAAACAACACTATCCTGACTACTTTGAGGGGTAGGGCAAAGGGGGGAGGGGCAACGTGTACTGGAATAGAGCGTTATCGGGTTAAGCTTCCTATGCTCGAGCCAACCTATAAAACTTGAGCTTACTGTTTGGTTATTGGAGGAGTGAAACTGGATACCGGGCTAAAATTGGATCGGTGGTGACCAGCAAAAACTCTTCCGCCAGTGATTGAGCCACAAGTAGACGGTCAAAAGGGTCTCGGTGGTGCATCGGTAACGATGCAAGCCTCCAGAGGTGGGGTTCAATAACCGGCAGTGACCGAATCTGATTGAAGCTTCGTTGAAGCGGTACAAATTGGTTGAGCGGCAATGGTAAGCTTAATTTACCGGTTTGGGTTTTGATCTGGAGTTCCCAAACACTAACGACGCTTAAGAACAAGACGTTTTGAGGATCTTGAAGGGCAGCACGGATCTTAGCATTCAATCGCTCGGGTTGCCCGGAGAACCAGAGGAAAATGTGGGTATCTAGGAGCAAATCATGGTTCCAGACTAATCCCGGACTCATCGGTGCTATTGCCCCAAAACAGATCTTCATCGGTTAAAGGTGCGTCAAAATCCTCGGTTATCTGAATTAGCCCTTCAAAAAGACCTAACGTCCGAGGTTCGTTGGGGCGCGGACCGGTTTGGATAGCCTTTCTAAGCCGCTCATACGCCTGGCGTTGGTCTGAGGTGAATTGAGCCAGGTCCATGGCTAAGAAATTGGGGATGACCAGGGTCTCTAGCTCTTCAGGTTCTTGTTGAGCGGAGACAATCTCGCTCTCAAGCGAGGGAGCCGGCAGAATGATAACTTCGACCCGGTCGGTCAAGGGAAAGTCTTCAGGCAGTTGCACCACCACCTGACGGTTTTTTACAGCTTTGATTTGGCGGACAGCTTGCACAAGCACCTCCTGAGGCTTTTTCTAACCTCCGCTCGAAATGTCTGTCAAATAATTATGCCGTGTCCTATCCGCTTGAGCAAATATCTTTCAATCTCAACCGGTAAGGCGGCCAAGAATAACGTGTTTGGCGGGTTGTAACCAACTGCGCAGTCAGATTTAATTTAGCAAGCGTAGGCGTCTCTGAATTTTTGGCGAATTGCTATCCTGACGTTTGCCTCGAAACCTCCCACTCAGGTAGAATCTCGCGTAATGTGATTTCTCAAGGTGAATAAGTGACAGACTTAGCCAAAATTTGTAGGGGGCAACAACATCTTACACCTTCCCGGAAGCTGTTTTAGAGTCAATTGGCCCTGACCATGCCTAGCTTCCGGGAAGGTCTTAGTCCGCAAGATCTGTTTGACTCCTACAAAAGATACGGTATAGGCCGAAAATAAGTAAATTGACCGGACTAAGGTGAGTGCTATACTTTAAACATGCTAGCTCGCATTTCTCAAGCTGAATAGGTTGATTGGAGTTGCTAAGAAATGAATGTGAATGGGATGCATTCTGTAACGCTTACGCTAGTTAAACTCATAAACGTGACTGTTACCGATGACACCCTCTCGGTTGATTTGGAAGACGGTCGGACTATTTCCTTGCCTATTGGTTGGTATCCTCGTTTAGCTTATGGTACCCCGGCGGAACGGGCCAACTTTCAAGTTAGTGGAGCGGGATACGGTATTCACTGGCCCGATTTGGATGAGGATATTGGGGTTGAAGGCATATTACTCGGTAAAAAGTCAACAGAGAGTCCAGCGTCGTTTGAGCGCTGGCTCAAACGACGCTGAACGGTCAAGAGGAGGACCCTGGTCAGGATGATTTCTAAAGAAAACATTCGTGTTTTCGTCCCTGCGCCGATTTTGTGGTGGTCCAACCGCCGATACGTCTCCTTGCATAGCATCTGCTCAGGCAGGACATTTTTCAATGACTGATAAAAAACAAACCCTCATTTTAATCGACGGCCATGCCCTGGCCTACCGCGCTTACTTTGGCATGCCCGCCACCTTTTCCACGGCCGAAGGCGAGGCCACCCACGCGGTCTATGGCTTTACCAATATGCTGCTGGCCGTCTGGAAAGAGTATGATCCCGACTACTTCATCGTCACCTTTGACGCGGGCGATACCTTCCGGCACGAGATGTACGATGACTACAAAGCCACCCGCGAGAAGATGCCGGACGACCTGCCTCGCCAGATCGAGCGCATTTATCAGTTAGTCCAGGCTTTGAATATGCCGATCTTCACCAAAGACGGCTACGAGGCCGACGACCTGCTCGGCACCCTGGCCACCCAAGCCGCCGAGCGCGACATCGAGGCCATCATCGTCACCGGTGACCGGGACGCCTTTCAATTGGTCGGGCCCAACGTCAAAGTGGTCATCTCCGGCGCTAAATTCGCGGATCGCGTCCTCTACGATGAAGCCAAGGTCATCGAGCGGTACGGAGTCACGCCTAAGCAACTGATCGATCTCAAAGGACTAACCGGCGACAGCAGTGACAACATCCCCGGCGTTAAAGGCATCGGGGAGAAGGGCGGGGCCAAGCTCATTCAAGAGTTCGGCACGCTGGAAGGGATCTATGACAACCTCGACCGGATCGCCAAAGGCACCCGGACCAAACTGGAAGCCGAGCGCGGCAGTGCTTTCCTCTCGCGAGACTTGGGCCGGATCATCACCGACGTCCCGGGCGTGGAGCTGAATGTGCAAGCCGGCCGCACCATGGACTTCGACATCGTTAAGGTGGCCAATCTCTTTGTCGAGTTGGAGTTCAACACCATCTTTAATCGCATTCCCGGCGCCCCACCCGACAAATCTCCGCTCGAGATTGCCACCGTCGAGCCCAAAGTGCCGGACCAACCGGCCGCGTCGGACGGCCAGTACATTACCGTCGATACAGAAGCCAAGCTGGCCGATTTAGTGACCAAACTCCGGCAAAGCGATCGCCTGGCCGTTGATGTCGAAACCGACAGCACCGACGAAGTCCAAACGAATCTGGTCGGCATCGCCATCACCCCTACCATTGGCGCCGGTTACTACCTCCCCATCGCCCACGGCCAGTCCGCTCCCTCTCAACCTCAAGCCAACACCCCCCAAGCCTCCCTATTTGACCTCCCCTTCCAACCTTCCAACCTTCCAACCTTCCAACCTTCCAACCTGCCTCTTTCTCTCGTCCAAGCCCACCTGGGCCCCATCCTAGCCTCTTCTACCCTCACCAAATACATGCACAACGCCAAGTTCGATATGACCGTCCTGGAGCGCCATGGCCTGCCGGTTGAGCCCCCGATCTATGACACCATGATCGCGGCCTGGGTCGGCCATAATGCGCCGGGGGCACGCTACGGCTTGAAGGAGTTGGTCAAAGAGAAGCTCAACGTCCAGATGACCGAGATTACTGCTCTCATTGGCAGTGGCAAGAACCAGAAGACAATGGCTCAAATCCCGGTCGAGCAAGTCACGCCTTATGCCAGCGCCGATGTCGATATGACCCTGCGGCTGGCCGATCAGATCGATCCGCTGCTGCACCAGGATGAGCGCTTATTCGATATTCTGCAGACGTTGGAGCTGCCGCTGATCTATGTATTGAAGGATATGGAACTGGCCGGGATCAAACTTGATAGCGAGTTTTTGGGCCAGGTGTCGCAGCAGTTGACCCGGCGCCTGAATGAGTTGGAACGGGAGATTTATGCCGCGGCGGGGACGGAGTTTAACATCAACTCCACCCAGCAGTTGTCCGATGTGCTGTTCGGTAAGCTGCAACTGCCGGCGCACGGTCTGAAAAAGACGAAGAGTGGCCACTACTCGACCGCGGCCGGCGTGCTGGAAGGCCTGCAAGGTCAGCACGAGATTATCGATCTGATGTTGGAGCAGCGGACTCTGGTCAAATTGAAAAGCACCTATGTCGATGCTTTGCCGGCGATGGTCAATCCGGCCACCGGGCGAGTCCACACCAACTACACCCAGACCGGCATCTCGACCGGCCGGCTGTCGAGCAGCAATCCCAATCTGCAAAACATCCCCATCCGCACCGAGCAAGGCCGCGAGATTCGCCGCGCCTTCATCGCCGAGACGGGCTGTCACCTCATCGCCGCCGACTACTCTCAGATCGAACTGCGGATCCTGGCTCATGTTGCCGAGGATGCCGGGCTTTTGACTGCCTTCGAAAATGACGAGGACATCCACACCGCGACCGCCTCGGCGGTGCTGGGTATTCCCATGAATGAGATCGACAAGTACCAGCGCCGCATCGCCAAGACGGTCAACTTCGGTTTGATCTACGGGCAAAGTGCCTTCGGCCTGGCCCAAACGACCGGGATGAGCCGGGAAGAGGCCGCTAAGTTTATCAAGACTTACTTCGAGAAATATCCGGGCGTTAAGCGCTACATCGACGTAACCGAGAAGATGGCGGCCCAACAGGGCTACGTCGAAACGCTCCTGGGGCGCCGGCGTGATTTCTCCCATCTGGCCACCTTGTCCGGGGCGCAACGGGCTCGCGCCGAGCGGGAAGCCATCAATATGCCCATTCAGGGCACCGCCGCCGACATCATGAAACAGGCCATGATCGATCTGCATCGCGAGTTGAAGCAGCGCGCGCTGAAAACTCAAATGCTGCTCCAGGTCCACGACGAATTGGTGCTCGAAGCGCCGGAGAGCGAACTGGCGGAGGCCGTCGAGCTAACGCGCGAGGTGATGTGTAACGCTTTCAAACTGCGCATTCCGCTTAAAGTTGATGTCGAGGTTGGGTCGAATTGGTTGGAGATGGAGCCGGCCGGATGATTGGGGTAGAGTTATTTCCCAATACAAAACTTACTAAAGATTGTATCTAACAGATCTTCGGTCACCGTCTCGCCGGTGATTTGACCCAGCGCCTCGACGGCTTCGCGCACGTCTATCGAAACCAAATCCGGGGAAAGGTCCATCTCTTGCCCGTCAATGGCCGAGCGGGTGTGGTCCAGGGCCTGCTGGAGCAGAGCTTTGTGGCGAGGGTTGCTAACCATGGGCGCGTCGGCCAGCGTGACCCGGCCCCCCATAACCAGTTCGATAATGGCCGCTTCCAGAGTATCGATGCCCTGCTGGTTGAGGGCTGAGATCCACACGCGGGGCGCCCCCGGCAGAAATTCAGCCGGTGGGTTAAACGGCGGTAGGTCATTTTTGTTGATCACCAACAGGGCCGGCTTGCCCCGCACCAGCATTTCGATATCCCAATCACGCGGCTCCAGGGGCCGGCTGCCATCAATGACGACGAGAGCAATGTCGGCGCGCTGCAAAGCGTGGCGACTGCGCGAGACACCCAGGCGTTCGACTTCGTCGGTTATTTCGTGGCGAATGCCGGCGGTATCGACCAGGACTAACGGAATACCGCCGACGTTGGTGGTCTCTTCCAACGTGTCACGGGTAGTACCGGGTATGTCGGTCACGATGGCCCGGTCACCGCGCAGTAGGGCATTGAGCAGGCTGCTCTTGCCCACATTCGGCTGGCCAACGATTGCGGCTTTCACCCCTTGGCGGTAGATCAAGCCGTGGTCGGCGCTTTGGTAGAGCCGAGTCAGGGCCGTGGTGGCCTCTTGGAGCGGTCCGGTCACATCTTGCAGCGGAATCTCATCTTCCACAAAGTCGATGCTGGCTTCCAGAAAGGCCAACACATCGAGCAGCCCACGCCGAACCTGGCTGACTTGCTGGGACAACGTGCCGCCCAACTGTTCGGTGGCCACGCGTAGCGCGGCTTCCGTTTTAGCCTCGATTACGTCGAGGACGGCCTCGGCCTGAGCCAGATCGAGCCGGCCGTTGAGAAAGGCCCGCAAGGTCATCTCGCCGGCCTCGGCCGGGCGAGCGCCCAGGCTCAGCACCACCTGCAAAATGCGGCGCAGGGCCACGGCGCTGCCGTGGGCTTGGATCTCGACCACGTCCTGGCGGGTGTAAGTATAGGGTTTGGGCATATATGCCACCAGGCCTTCATCGATCGGTTCGCCGGCATGCGGGTCGATGATAGTGCCGTAATGCAGCCGGTATGGCTCAAGCCTGGTCTTGCCCTTGGCCGAGCGAAAGACCTGGTGGGCGATCGACAGCGACTCCGGGCCACTGATCTTAACAATGCCGACCCCGCTCTGCCCGATTGACGTGGCAATAGCAGCTATGGTATCATCTAGGCTGTACATAATTGGTCAATAAAAGCGCACGTGTTTTGTTGGTTATTATAGTTGTAAGCGCTAAGTCAGCCAACCGATTACTCACGCATTAGCACCCGTATTGTGGAAGCGACGCTGCTTTCATCCCACCAAAGTCCATTCCGACCTCATCTTTGCAGTGAGGCCTCGTTTGCCAAGCGAGACTTGATCAATGAAAGAGCTGCACCATGGTTAGCTGGTTTCGCCCAGTCATCAACTTCTTCACCTCAAGTATCAGCAAAAAAATCATTTTCCCCTACGCTCTGCTCACGCTTTTCATGGCTGCGTTGGGGATTTTTATTATCACCCGCGTCGTTGTCATCAATTTTGAGGAGCGCCTCAAGAACCAATTGTTGGAAACCGGTCGCATTGTTAGCGAGGAGGCGGTCAACCGCGAGCGCTTTCGCCTGGAGATCCAGCGGGTGGTGGCCAACACCATCGGGGTGGCTCAAGCGCTGGTTGATCGCGATACCAGCACGCTAGAAGAGCTCATTTTGCCGGTGATCGCCAACGCGCGAGGCATTGACAGCATCCTTATCCTCGATACCCAGAGCCAGGAATTGCTCCGGCTCCAGCGGGACTCGGCTGGAGTGATCACCGTCACCCCGAACACCGGCACCAGCTATGCCGCCTGGTTGCCGGTGCAGCAGGTCCTGACCGACCCTGATGGCAATAAAGAGGCACTTTTAGCCCGTGACCCGCTAACAGACCAGCTCATTATCTACACCATCGGCCCGGTGCATACCGGCGAGGGCATGGCCGGTCTGGCGCTGGTTGGCACCTACCTTGATCAGGAAGTTGCCTATTTGCACAGCCTGGCCCTGGCCCACTTAGTGCTGTTTGATGAACAGGGGCAGGTCTTGGCCTCTACCTTTCCGCTAACCCCTAGCGAACAAGCGCGCGCTTTTGCTCACTTCACCCCGGAACGTTATCAACAAGTCCTCCGGCACAGCCGTGAGACTACCTTTCTCGATCAGATTGACTTGACCCAGGCCACTGAGCCGGAGCTGGTCACGGTCAACGAGGCCAACTACCGGCTGGCTTACGCGCCTTATATTATCCGGAATCGGGTCTACGGGGTTTACGCCGTGGCCTTAACCACCGACTTTATCACCTCGGCCACCGTGGAGAGTCAGTTGGCCCTGGCGGCTATCTTTACCTTGGGAACTCTAACCGTCTTGGGTATCGGCTACGGCTTGTCGCGCCTCATCAGCCGGCCCTTGCTGCGCCTGGTGAGCACTGCCCGGGCGATTGCCGCCGGTCAACTCGACCAGCGCTCCGGTCTGCACCGCAACGACGAAATTGGCGTGCTGGCCACAACCTTTGATGGGATGACCACTGAATTGCAGCGGCTGCTCAAAATTCAGCGAGAAGAGGCCAGTAAGCTCAACGCTATTCTTAATAGCATTGCTGACGGCGTTATTGTCCAAGATCTTCAGGGTCAGGTTCTGGTCGCTAACCCGACCGCTCAGAAGATCCTGGCGCAAATGCAAATCGTTCATCCGGAGCGCCTGGCTGATCTAGGCCAGAGCAAAGGTCCGGCTTCGGCCAACAGCAACGAGACCTCAAGCCTGCTGCAAAGCCTGACCCAACTGCCCTTTCGTGAAACCGACCGGATTGGGCTGGATCGACAAGTGCTCAGCGCTCTGTCCGCTCCGGTGGAACTGACCAGCGGCGAACAGCTCGGTTCGGTTATCGTGCTGCGAGATATCACGCGCGAAGTGGAGTCGGAGCGGCTGAAGGATGAATTCATTACCAGCATCTCGCACGAACTTAAGACCCCGTTAACCGCCCTGAAGGGATACAACAATTTGCTCAAGCTGATGCTGGAGATGTCGGCGCAGACCGACGGCGAAAAAATGTCGATTGTCCGCACGATGGACGAGGAGTTGAACAACCTGGATAATCTGATCCAGGCTATGCTCGATCTGGCCCAAATCGATGCGGGTGAGTTAGGCATCGATCAGGAGCCGGTTGATCTGTCCAGCCTACTTCGGATCGAAGCTGATCAGTGGGGCGTTAAAATGAAGCAGCGCGATCTGCACTTTTCGACTCGTATCCCTGACGGGCCGGTTTGGGTAGCAGGTGACCCGGCTCGTCTCAACCGGGTCGTTCACAATCTGATCAAGAATGCCCACGATTATACGCTGCCGGGGGGCAATGTCGAGGTTATTTTGCTGCGGCGCACCGATCAAGTTCAGGTCCAAGTCAAAGATACGGGTGTCGGCATCGCGCCGGATGACCAGCGCTTTATCTACACCCGCTTCTTTCGGGCCATCCATGATGAGCACACCTACGAAGTGAGCGGCGCCGGGCTAGGGCTGTACACCAGCAAGGCCATTGTCGAAGCGCATAATGGTCAAATATGGATGGAGAGTCAACTGCATCAAGGCAGCACCTTTACCTTTGCCCTGCCGGTTGTCGTCCCGGAGGAAGTAGAAGACCCTGCCCCGGTTCCAAGCCAAGCCCAACAATGACCAACCCTTTGCCGCCCTCCACCTCTACCCGGCGTCCCTGGTTAATGGCGCTGTTATTTTTGTTACTTAGCCTTAGCTGTGTCTGGGGTGCGTCTCAAGGTGCCCTCTGGTTCATCGACCGCAGTCAAATTCGCGGCAGTATGCGGACCAATCAGCAGGCCGATTACAGCCCTGGCGCGGTCCTGCGCCTCAACCCGCTCAATCGCGATCGGATGCTGGCCGAGATTGAGCAAGATGAGCACGAGCTTCAGTCGAAGCCGGAGTTGAGCCTGGCTGGCTTGCCGCTGCTGGTGGCGGTGCCCGAACCCACAATGCCCTTTCCCACCCCGAGTCTCCCCACGCCCCCGCCGACCTTTACCCCCAGTCCATCTCCGACTCCGACTCTGATCCCCTCACCCACCCCCACCTTGGTCCCGACGCGGGCCCCGGCCCAGCCAACGACGGCCAAGGTTGCTCCCTCCCCGACTACGCTCCCGCTGCCCCCTACCTTACCATCCCCCAGCCCGGTGGCTGCCAGCCCGACAACCGTACCCACCTCGGCCCCAGCCCCGGCCACGTCTGTCCCGACTTCGACGCCAACGCCGGTCACGTCTGTCGCGACTTCGACGCCAACGCCGCCCACTCCGACTCCCCCACCCACAATCGCGCCTACATCGACTAACACGGCTAGCCCATCCCGCCCGCCCCAACTGGCCGATGATGCGGCGACCACGGCCGAAGATACGCTGCTCATCGTCAACGTCCTGGCCAACGATAGCGCCGGGGAGGGCCAGCTCGTTCCGGCGACTCTCACCGTTATCGAGCCGCCGGCCCACGGTAGCAGCAGCGTAAACCCCACCACCGGTGAGATCAGCTTTACGCCAGTTGGGAACTACTATGGCAGCGATCGCCTGAGCTACCAGGTCTGCAATGAGGCCAACCGCTGCGCCCAAGCGAGGCTATATTTGACCGTGACCCCTGTCAACGATCCACCCTCGCTGGCTGACGACTCCGGACTGACCGATGATGACCTGTCCCTGACCCTGGATGTTTTGGCCAACGACAGTGACGTCGATGGCGAGATCGATCCGGCCTCGGTGGCCGTGGTTACCGCGCCGCTCAGCGGAACGGTGGCGGTCCACGCCGGCAGCGGTCAGATTACCTATACGCCCTATTTGCAAGCGGATGGCCTGGATAGCTTTGTCTACACCGCCTGTGATATCGCCACCCCGGTTCCCGCCTGCGCCACCGCTACGGTTCGGGTGGATGTAACCGCTGCCCCGCGAGTGCCGCTGGTCTTACTCGCTGCCCCGGGCGACAGCCAGGTTGATCTCGGCTGGACTTCGACACTAGGAGCCGGTGAGGCGGATTACCAGCTCTATCGAGATGGGACTTTGCTAACCACCGTGATTGGCACCGATTATCTTGACACGGCTCTGACCAATGACCAGACCTATTCCTACACTGTCCGCGCTCTCAATAACGCCGGACGGGTTATCGGTTTAAGTAACCTGGCTTTGGCTCAACCTTACCGCATTTCCGTTCCCTACACGCCCGATCTAGATTGTCAAGGCTCCATCCAGAACTGTAACGAGGCCCAAGGCGGCCCGCCTGATGGCGATTTCGCTCAAATCCTGCCTGGCTCATCGATCGTTTTTGACTTTGGGACGAGCACCGGTCTAATTAATGGTCCCGGTTATGATTTGGTGCTGTATGATCGAGAAAATCCACCCGGTAGTGGGGAAGTGCAGATCGACTTCGCCATTGTCGAAGTTTCGGCCGACGGCGTGGATTGGATTACCGTCTTTGCCTGGGATGGTCAGCCCGGTGGCGTGCAGGGCACCAATGTGGACCGGCATGCCACTATCGGCCCTGATGAGCCGGATGGTGAAGTGGATGATGAAAGAATTCCTACCTCTGAACTCTACAACGACACGGGGATCGCCATCGATCTGGCCCCCTGGACCCCGCCCGGCCTCTCTTTTCCTTTTGTGCGCCTCCGCCACCCGGATCCCAACGGCTCAAACCCGGTCGACGTTGACGCCATCGAGCGTCTCAACTAATCAAAAAAGGCAACCCTTTCGATTGCCTTTTCGTGCCCTTCATTCCTTTCGTGTTACCTTCCGGGCTAATTGATCGCCTCGTAGGCCTCATTCTCAATATCGACCTGGTTGTCACGATTGATTACCAGTAGATCGTAAAAGCCGGTGGCCGGTAATTGATTCGCTCGAATCAGGGCGCGCAGGCTGGTACTGGTCGACACGCTCTCGTCCACTTCCAGGGCGATGCGCGAACCACCCGTTGAACGCTGTAGCTCGACGCGCACATCCCGTGGAATAAAGTTTTGACCAGTGATGGTTAAGAAGACGTTCTCGCTGCGGCGACCGGCAGTAGGACTGACACTGAAGATTGCGGGTTGGGGAGGGATAGGCGTGGGCGTGCCCCGTGGAAAGACACCGCGAGCTGTATCGCTGCGGCCATCCGGATTGGTCACCACCAGATCGTATGCGCCTGCCGGTAGACCCTCGACCGCTTCGGCCGGGACTTCCCGTTCGGCCTGGAAACTGGTGCTGTTACTCCGATTTCGGTCAACCTCCAATTCAATTCGGGTTGGCCCTAGCAGAACCGCCGTGAACGTGCTCGTTCTAGGGTCAAAATTCCGGCCAAGAACAACCACTACCACGTTTTTGGTATCTGGATCAGCGGTATTGACGGCTTGCGCATCCACTTCGTCGATAATTGGCTGGATGGGCGTAGACGTGGCGGCCGGCACGAGAGTGGGGGTGGGCAAGGGCGTCCTGGTATTGGTCGGCGTCGCAACACCGGGCAGGCTGGGTAAAACGATGACCTGGCCCGTTTGCAGGACGGCCGACGGTGACAGACAGTTACCCCGCGCGATTTCAAACTGGTTGACATTAATCCGGCTGGCCAGCCGGTCAAGCGTATCTCCCGATTGGACAATATATTCTAGCCAGCCGGCCGGGCGACAGGGATCAGGCGTGGCCGTGCTGGGCGCGGGGGGAGCCGTCACCTGGACTACCACTTGGGCAGGCGGCGTGGCTGTTGGCGGGGCCGTCGTTGACGTGGCGGTAGCCGTAGCGGTGGAGGTGGTGGTCGCTGTCTCGGTTGGGCTGGGTTCGGGGGTGATCTCTTCCGTCGGTTCGGCCGTCGGTTCGACTTGATCGGGCGAGGCGGTGCTAGTCGGGGTAGCGGTGTCCGGCGCCGCCGGTTGGGTAAAGGTGGCCGACGGGGTTGAGGTGACAATCGGTAGGGCCGGGGTCACGGTCACGACCGTGACCGGTGGCTCCGGTTGTTGGATGACAGCCAGATAGACCGCTGCCCCAACGGTTAATACAATAACAATTAGCGTCGCCGCACCGATGAGCAGGCGCTGCCCGGTTGAAGTTTCATTTTCATTGGATTCCATGGATTCACCTAACCTGCTAGAGGTCGAGGGGAGGAATATCGACTTCTAGCCAGGGATCGTCATTGTAATGCGCGCTAACAGGCAGCAAAAAGCGGAAGGTCGAGCCTTCGCCAATTTCGCTTTCCACCCAAATACGTCCGCCCTGAGCCTCTACCAGCGACTTGACAATTGACAAGCCGACGCCGGTTTCGCCCAGCCCCTCGATGAGCGGGCGCTCTGCCCGGTAAAAGCGTTCAAAAACACGCTCCAGATCCTTTTCGGCAATACCACCACCGGAGTCACGAATTGAAATCATGAGGTAAGGAAGTTCCTCGCCGGTCACGGGTGAAGCCCCATTTTCTTCATAGACTCTGGTCATAATCCCGATAGACCCTCCCATGGGGGTCGATTTGATGGCATTGCCCAACAGATTGTTCATAATCTGCCGGATCGAGTCAGGATCGGCTTCAACGGCCGGGATATCGTCCGGAATTTCCATATCAAGCTTGATCTCGTTTTCGTCAAGCTGAGCCCGGGCTCCGATCACGGTGTCCTCGATGACCTCGGCTATGTTGATCGTGGTAGGCCGGAGTTCTAACTGCCCGGCATCGATGGCGGTTACGCCGATGAGGTCATTCAGCATCACGTTCATCCGCTCGATGTTGGCTTTGATCCGCTGCATGAACTTGCGCTGCATCTCGCCCAAGGTCCCGACCGACTCGCCCACCAGCAGATCGGTATAGCCGGTGATGGACGTCATCGGCGTGCGCAGATCTTGTGAGAGTGAAGCGATAAACTCGTCCCGAGCCCGCTGGCTTTCGGCCTCGGCCGTAATATCGTACACGATGGTCACGGTGCCCTCTTTGTTGGTCCCGTCCGCGGAGGCCATCGGGCCAATAGTGGCCCGAAAGACCGACTCGCCCACCTGGAAGGTGGTGGTGACCATCTCCTGGCCCTTATCAAACTGCTTCAGGGCATTTTGCCAGTGTTCGTCGTTGATGATCGAGGTTAAGTCGCTGCCTTGCAGTTGTTTGCCGCTCAGGCCCAACATTTCGGTTGTGGCTGCATTAACCCGGCTGATCTTCTGCTGAGCATCGCTGATGATGACGCCGCAAGTGAGATCCTCGAGTTCGGCGTTGGCTTCCGCGCTGGAGAGAGCGGCAGGGACAGGCGCAGCCTGCTGCTGTAAGGTCCGGGCCTGCTTGAGCGCCCGGGCGAGCTTGCGAGCCCGGCTGTTGGCGGCGGTCAGCGCTTCATTGAGTCGTTCGGTTTCGGCGGCGCTCTGCTGAAGCTGCTCAACCGTGATCAGCAGTTTATCTCTTTCCGCTGATAGCTGGTTAAACTTAGTCTCGTACTCGGCGCCGACTGCGGATTGAGCCAGCAGATCTCGCTCTTTTTGGCGAGTTTTTTCCAACTCGACCTTGGCCCGATCCACGGTTTTTTGCAGTTTGGCAAGCTGCTGCTGGGCCTGCTGCAACTGCTCATCCTTGGTCTGCTGTATTGTTTCGTACTGTTGCAGGCGTTGGGCAAAAAGCGCTACTTCTTCCCGGCTTTTGCGCAGCTCCGACTCCATAGCCGCCAGCCGCTTGCCGGCATCCAACTCCTGATTGCGCAGGGTCCAGGAAAGCTGCTGGGCTTTGGCTGAGACAGAAGCATACTCCTTAGCGTGAGCGACAGCGGTCGAGATTTGCTCGGCGATAATCTTGGCAAACTCGGCTTCGTTATCCGAGAAGGTGCGCTTAGAAATAGCGTTGCCTAAAATGAGCACCCCTAGCGCTTCGCCATCCTTAAGGAGCGGTTGGATGATCAGCGGGCCAACCTCGTGGGCGCCCATCAGCGTAAACAGCATCCGTATCTGAGAATTGTCCTTGTATTCGTCACTGCGAACTTGGTACTTACGCTTGACCGAATGCTTGATGATCTGCTGATCGTTGATGGGGAAGGAAACCGACTCACCCCGGCCTTTGCGGCTGGGATTGTAGATCGAGATCAAGCGCAAGTGGGATATATCATCGCCATTGTCCGGAACGGCGATGGCTGCTTGATCGGCTTCCAAGGCGCGGGCTACACTTTGGACTGCACCATCCAAAACTTGGGAAAGCTCCAGCGACGCGGAGATTTCTTTGGTCGTTTTGAAAAGGCTGATCAGATCATCAACTTTTTCCGAGGATATTTTGGTCAGGCTTTGGTATTGGCGTGTGCGGGTTCGCAGCAATTGAATAGCGCCATAGTAAACCGCTACGGCAAAGAGCGGGTAGGCGATGAGCTCGGCCAGCCGGACCCAAATAGGATCGTGCGGCTCCAGATAAGCATCGGCGAAGACGGCATAAACGTGCATGAGCAGCCCGGCGCCAATGGTGACAAAACCAAAGAGGGCAAAGGTCCGCTCATCGTCTAATTTAGTGGCGCAGTTAATCAGCCCAAAAGCGGCAATCCCAAACTGCCAGATTACAAAGAACAGTTCAAAGGCGCTGCGGTTAAAATCACCACCGGGCCAGCTAAAAACAGCCACAAAGTAAGCGATGACGGCAAAAGCCAGGTTGGCGACCAGCAGGGTGTTGCCGGCCAGCCCTTTTTCCCGAAAGAAGGGAGTAAACCCCCAGACCAACAAGCCTAAGCTGCCAATCGACACAACGCGCTCAAAAGCCGTGGTCCAAACCTCGGGGATTTGGGGCCAATTAGCCCCGGCCACGAGAAGCAGCACAAAGATGACCCGTAACGCGACCAAACCTACAAAGGCTACGGTTAGACGACGTGCCTTAAACGAGTCATTGCGTTGCCACTGGCTCCAACAGATCACCAGCGCCGCTAGAATAGCGAAGAAAGTAAAGAGGTAGTAGGCGAACGTTACGGATTGGCTGCCCAGAAACTCGAAAAACACGTTAAACTGTCCTGCTGGTTTAGGGTTACCTGCTTAAAGATATTCAATTATACCATGAGAGACATGCTTACGACAACATAATCTTAGAGCGGAGGCAGAAGAATAGTTTACTGTTGGGTCAGTTCCAGCGCTCGGGCCAAATACGTTAACAAGATCGTCCCGGCCGCCTCGGCGGTTTGGCCGAAAGCCACCAGACCATCCTCATGACCTCCCATCGAAAAGAGGCCCAGTTGGCGGACCTCAGGTTCGTCCAGCAGGCGCGCTACTTCAGCGGCCATCTCCGGCGAGCCATAAGGTACCTCCGGTCGAGTCAGCGGCAGCTTGAGCGCCTCAGCCTGCTGCCAAAGTTGGGGGGAATGAACATGAATGACCCAACGGAGCGCCGGATCGACGGCATAGACCGCGCCGTGGGTGAGCGACTCGGCGGAGGGTTTGGCCGGCCCCCCCGCGACCAGGCGATTCTCGCTGGGGTAGCAGGCGGTAACGAGGGCATAATGTTCCGGACCCAGGGCAGGCAGGTGGCCGGTCTGTGTACCGCTGATGATAAAGCGGCGCTGTTCCGGCGGGGCAGCAAACGGCTTGATCCGGCAACTGATGTTGCCAAAGCCATAGCCACCGTAACGAGCCGGGTCTTGACCGATGAAGCCGAGTAACTTCATCACTTGACGCCAGGCGTTGAGCTGGCGCACTTCTACCGCCGGCAGTGCTGCCGTGGGCGTATAGTCGAGCCGGAATTTAATTACCCCTTCTTGGTTGGCCACGTTGAACCTCGATCATTGAAATTGGCATTAGATTGTAGCCAGGGGCAGGCTTCTCCACAAATCAGGCGGCAGGGCGGGAGTGGTCACGCTTGGCGTGATGAGGTATCATCAAGGACGAAATCGATCAGAATATTGAGGAGCATCAACATGCCGCGAGTCAAACTTGAAGAACAGCCCGAGTATGCCTTTAGCCACACCGTCACGGTGCGTGTCACCGATCTGAACTACGGGGCGCATCTGGCCAACAGCGCCCTGGTTGAGCTGCTGCACGAAGCCAGAGCCCGCCTCTTCCACCAGTTGGGCTGCAGCGAAGTCGATCTAGGTGATGGTCACACCGGCATTATTATGGCTGATCTGGCGATCAACTTCAAGGCCGAGGGTTTCCTGTTTGAAGCGCTGTGCATCGACAGCCACATCGCCGAGCTTAGCCGCAAGAGCTTTCGGATTTTTCAGCGGGTCAGGAAGGAGGAAGGGCTCGTGGCTCTGGCCGAAACCGGGATAGTTACCTTTGACTACCGGGTGCGTAGTCCGGCGGCGGTGCCGGAGACATTTGTGCTGGCGTTACAGAGTTACCTCAAGCGAGAAGAAATAGAGCGGTAAAAAGAGTGGAGCCAGGCCGCCTACAACTGGGCCTTTAACTCCTCCGCGGCGCGGCGGTTCATGCCCGGCACGGCGGCCAACTCGTCGATGCTGGCTGCGCGGATAGCCTCCAGGCTGCCAAACTGTTTGAGGAGCGCCTTGCGCCGTTTGGGACCGATGCCGTCGACCTCATCGAGATTGGACCGGACGGCGCTTTTGCCCCGCAGGTTGCGGTGGTAGGTAACCCCAAAGCGGTGGGCTTCATCTCGGATTCGCTGCACCAAAAACAGCGCTTGTGATTTGCGGGGCAGAATAATGGGGTCGGGCCGGTCTGGGACAAAGATCTCTTCCTCTCGTTTGGCCAGACCGACAATCGGGATCGCATCCCGCAGTTCAAATTCATTCAGTACTTCCAGCGCGGCGTTAAGCTGCCCTTTGCCGCCGTCGATGATGATCAAATCCGGGATGATATTCCAGGTATTATCCTGCTCCTGGCCGATTTTAGAACTGTCCTGATAACCGTCGTCCCCAAGGCGTTTGAAACGGCGGCGCAGCATTTCCTGCATACTGGCAAAATCGTCTTGCCCGGCCACGGTTTTGATCTTAAAGCGGCGATAGTCGCTTTTGCGAGGCGTCCCTTTGGCAAAAACCACCATCGAGCCGACGGTGTGGGTGCCTTGCAGGGTACTGATATCATAGCACTCGATGCGAACCGGCGGCTCCATGAGATCGAGGGCTTGCTGCAGCTCGTTGAGCGCCTCGGTCTGCTTTGATTCATCGCTGGCCCACTGCGCCCGCAGGTGGTTGAGCGTTTCCGCCGCATTTTCGGTAGCCATCTGCAGCAGCTCTTTTTGTTGACCCTGGCGGGGGACGTTAAGCGTGACCTCGGCCCCGCGTTTACTCTCCAACCACTGGCGGATGATCAAAAGCTCATCGATGTCTTCGGGTAGTAGAATCTGGGGCGGGACGACGGTAGCCTGATCGTAAAACTGTTTGAGAAAGGAGGTCATAATTTCGGCATCATCTTCGTCGGCCGTGCCTTCCAAAACAAAATAATCCCGGCCGACCAGCTTCCCGCTGCGAATGAAAAAAACCTGGACACAGGCGTCGCCGTTGGCCCGGGCAAAAGCGATCACGTCCTCGTCGGCGGTGGTCGTGTTGACAACTTTCTGCTTCTCGACTATTTGGTCGATGGCCTTAATCTGATCACGAATGGCGGCGGCCCGTTCAAAATCCAGGTTGGTGGCAGCCTGATCCATTTGCTGGCGCAAATTGGCCACCACCGGCTCGGTGTTGCCGCCCAGAAAGTCACACAGGCCATCGATGATCTGCCGATATTCCTCTTGATTGACCACACCGATGCAGGGCGCGGCGCAGCGGCCAATATGATAGTACAGACAGGCGCGCTTATCATTGCCGGTAATTTCTCGAGTGCAAGTTAGATAAGGAAAAACCTTGCGCACTAAATCCAGCGTCTGGTAGGCTGCCCAGGCAGCGGTATAAGGGCCAAAATACCGCGCGCCGTCATTCTGCAGCCGGCGGGTGGTGGTCACACGTGGAAATGGATCCTGCCAATGGACTTTAATATAAGGGTAACGCTTATCGTCTTTGAGACGAACATTGTAGCGGGGCTGATATTTCTTGATCAGCGTATTTTCGAGTAGCAGCGCCTCGAGTTCGCTTTCGGACACGATGAAGTCGATATCGTCAATCTCTTTGACCAGTTGGCGCGTTTTGGCGTTAAGCTGGGCTGATTTCTGAAAATAGGAACGGACCCGGCTTTTCAGACTAAGCGCTTTGCCGACGTAGATAACTTTACCTTGATCATTCTTGTGCAGATAGACACCCGGTTTAGCCGGTAAGCTCTTTAGAATTTGCTCGATCTTTGGTGATGACATCGTAAATTGGCGCTTTAGGGTTTACCTAAGCTATAGACTCGCTGATTTCTTGATTGTAGACGCGAGCTTTGTCACTGTCAATCTTTCGGTTGAAGCTATACAAAAGGTTGATCTTGTCCAAGATAAGGCCTGTTTAACAGAGTATGTCAATCCTTTGTCTAAAAATTTTCTACAAAATATTGACAGAGTGTCAAGGCTGTAGTATAGTGATAAATAGGATAGAGTGACTGCATCCAAGAAAACAACTGGTCTAGGGTGGTCTACTGATAACTTGCTGATGGTACTACTTTAAATATGTGGTAATCATCAGTAGAGGTAGACAACGATGGTTACCGGACGAATAATAGGAATGAAGTGATGAAAGCAAATGGTCATTTACCTACATTTAATCTCAAAGCAGTTGTCCAAGAAACAGGTTTAAAGCCAGATACGTTGCGCGCTTGGGAAAGGCGTTACGGCTTGCCTAAGCCCAAACGGACCGATGGCGGGCATCGTCTCTATTCCCAGCGTGATATCGATATTCTTAAGTGGTTAACTTCCAGGCAGCACGACGGGATGAGCATTAGCCGGGCGATTAATTTGTGGCACCAGCTTGAAGCTGAAGGCCGAAATCCGCTGGCTATGTCAGAATTTACGGATGAAGTCCCCAGCACCCTACCCCCGGTTTACACTGGCGGAGAAAAGACCAAAGAGTTGACTATGGCCTGGGTGGATGCTTGCCTAGCTTTTGATGAGCAAAAATCAGAACAGATCTTAAATCAAGCCTTCGCTCTTTATTCGCCGGAGGTTGTGTGTTTTGAGGTATTGCAAACTGCTTTAACTGAAATTGGTGAAGCTTGGCACAGAGGCCAAATTACGGTTCAACAAGAGCACTTTGCCTCTGCTCTAGCGCTGCGGAAGCTCGAAGGGTTGGTCTCTGCTTCGCCACCGCCCAGCCGATCGGGCCGTTTCTTGGTTGGTTGCGCCCCTCATGAAGAGCATACATTTAATTCGTTGCTGGTTACTTTTTTGCTGCGCCGCCATGGCTGGGAAGCGCTTTACCTGGGGGCAGATGTGCCCGCCGATAGAATCGAGGAGACAGTCAATCAGATTAAGCCACAGTTGGTAATTTTGTCGGCGCAGCAGCTTCATACAGCGGCTACCCTGCGTGAAGTGGCTTTAATTCTTCAAGCCGCAAATGTGCCGCTGGCTTACGGGGGGCTGGTCTTCAATTTGTGGCCGGCTATTCGCAGGCGCATCCCGGGTTATTTCTTGGGTGAACGGCTTGATCTAATTCCGCAAGCGGTTGACAAACTGCTGAAGGGTGTTCAAGAAGTGCCGGCTGAAGAACCGTTAGAGGAGTTTTGGCGGGTTGCCCTAGATGGATTTCGACAACATCGCGCCACAATTGAGGCGCTAGTTTGGCGGGCTTACGAGCAACATGACAGTGTGACCTACAACTACGTTTCTAGCGCCTGTGCTGCTCTAGCTCGCAATATTGAGGCTGGACTGGAATTAGGTAACGTGGAGTACGTGGGCACTAACCTGGGCTGGATCAAAGGCTTGTTTGTCGATAAATCCTTGACGACGGAAGAGTTAGTCGTTTTCTTGAAGATCTACCGGCAAGCGGTGAATGACCAAATGGCTAAAGCCGGTCAGCCCATTGTCGCTTGGCTAGCCGATCTTCTCAAATCTAAGAACGAGGCCTGACTCTCTGCCCTTCAGTTTTCCAAAAAATCCCTTATTTAGTTATGGCCCTGGAGGCTCGACCCCTATTTTTATAGGGGTTGGGGTAAAACTTGGACAGGGTGTTCGGGTAAAGAGCTTAAGTAATAGTAGAGTGCCCCTTTTTCTGGACAATACGTTGACAGTTTAGGTGAAATCTGTTATACTCGAAACATCGCTAAGATAAGTTGTTCTATAGTTTTCCTCTATTGCCAAAACTTTTTAGATGTAGCTGCGTATAAATCAATAGTGCTCATTTTGAGACTCAAAAGCCGGTGTAGATAGATTAGTAAGAAACTGAGAGTTCGGGGCGTCATTGCTAAGTGATCAGTCCCCGTCCATTCGTTCCGGTTAAATAGGGTTTCGATAAAGTTGGCAAAATCGCAGCAATGTCTGCTTCCGTTGCCAAACAAGTCGCGGAAATGCATTCACACAACACAAGTAAAAGTCTAGATTTCGGAGTTCAGTCCGAATTCTGAAAGGGAGAGGGAAATGCACCGATACGTTTCAGGGCTCTATATCTTGACCTTAACTCTAGTAGCACTGCTGGTAGGGTTTCAAGCACTTGTTTTGGCCCACAAGCAGCCAGTCAGCCTGGGGGGTGAGCCTCAAGTCCAGGACTACAGTCAAATTAAGATTGATAATGTGATTTGGTTGCCGGTCTCGGTGCATGAGTTTAATCAATCCCGGGCCCAGCTCGTAGCTCCGGAAAGCCCTAGCGAGTTTTATTCGACTGTGACCTCGGAGT
Source organism: uncultured Chloroflexota bacterium (assembly GCA_937864185.1). Lineage (GTDB taxonomy): Bacteria > Chloroflexota > Anaerolineae > 4572-78 > J111 > JAGRBY01. The sequence continues at coordinate 16,179 of CALMIS010000195.1, read as the reverse complement.
ACACCCCATGCTCTAACTCGAGTCCCGTGTTCACTGCTCCTCCGCTCGGTACCCCTGTCGAAACTCCTGTCCCGGCCAAAGCTTCTCCGGCGTGGCTGCGCTTGGCCGACTGGGCTTTTGACTCTAGTACCTATGAGAATTACAACATCTTAATCTGGTCGTCGTACCGGAGTGTAGATAGTTATCAGTTGGTGCCGAACTGGCAAGGCGACGAGGAGACTGTCAAAGATTTAGCTATGTCAGACCAGCTCGCCTTTAAGTTCTAAATCCTTATGCTTTTATGAATACGGCTGTTTGGTGGATACGCCGTGACCTGCGCCTGATCGACAATCAGGCGCTCGCCGCGGCGCTTTCTTTTTGTGGGGTGGTGTACCCCGTTTTTATTTTAGATCCCGGTTTACTCCAATCTTCATACGTCGGGGATAAGCGCCTGGCCTTTTTGTTTGCTGGTCTGCGCCGGCTTGACGCTTCGTTAAAGGAGCGAGGCAGCTATCTAACTGTGCGCCGAGGAAAGCCGGCCGAAGCACTCGCTCAAATCCTCCAAGAAACGGGCGCCACCGCCATTTTCGCTGAAGAAGATTACTCACCCTATGCCCGCCAGCGTGATAGCCAGGTAGCCGAGACGCTCCCCCTGCGTCTGACGCCGGGGTTGACCGTCTATCATCCTCAAGCCATCGAAAAAGCCGAGGGCGGCCCGTACACCGTCTTTACCCCGTACAGCCGCGCCTGGAAAAAAGCCGGCATCCCTGATCTACGCGATCTGCTGCCTGTCCCGGATCAAATCGAGACCCCGGTTGGTCTGTCGAGGATAGATCTACCTGCCGACCCGACCCTGCCCCAGTCCGTTCCTTTTTCCGCCGGCGAGGCTGAGGCCAGGCAGCGTCTGGAGGCCTTTGCCGGCCGGTGGAGCGGATCGCCAGACTCCCGGCCGGGTGAGCCGTATCTCATCCACCGCTATGGCGATCAGCGCAACCGGATGGATTTAGAGGGGACATCTCGCCTGTCCCCCTACTTGCGGTTTGGGATGATTTCCGCCCGTCAGGTTGCGGCGGTCGCCTTTGAAGCGGCCCGCACCGCCTCCGGCCGGGCGGCTGCCAGCGCCGATACCTTTTTAAATGAGATTATCTGGCGCGAGTTTTATCAGTCGATTCTGTACCATTTTCCCCGGGTCCGCCGCTACAGCTTTCGAGAAAAGTACGATGCCCTCGTCTGGCTGAATAACCGGGCCGATTTTCAGGCCTGGTGCGACGGGCAGACCGGCTATCCGGTGATCGATGCGGCGATGCGGCAGTTGGTCAGCAGCGGCTGGATGCACAACCGAGCCCGGATGATAGTCGCTTCATTTTTAGTCAAGGATCTCCTCATCGATTGGCGCTGGGGCGAGCGATTCTTTATGCAGCACTTGGTCGATGGCGACCCGGCGGCCAACAATGGTGGCTGGCAGTGGACCGCCGGCACCGGCACCGATGCCGCCCCCTACTTCCGGGTTTTTAATCCGATCAGCCAGAGCGAGAAGTTCGACCCGGAGGGCAACTATATTCGTCGTTGGGTGCCGGAACTGGCCAAGGTCCCCACTGCTTTTATCCACCAACCATGGACGATGCCCGACTCGGTCCAGAAAAAATCGGGCTGCCAATTGGGGCAAGACTATCCCCACCCCATTGTTGACCACCAAATGGCCCGCCAGCGAGCGCTGGATACCTTTGGTGAGGTAAAGTAAGGAATAACATCTTCGGAATTTTGGAGGCTGATTGTGTCTAATTTTTTGAAAGACTCCAAGAGCGTAATCGGTATGATCCACGTCGATGCCTTACCGGGCACGCCCAAATATCAGGCGCTGATGCCCGAAGTCATCGCCAAAGCCAAAGCCGAGGCCCTGCAGTACAAAGCCGCCGGTATCGATATTTTGATGATCGAAAACATGCACGATGTGCCGTTCAGCCGGAGTGCCGGTCCCGAAATCGTGGCGGCGATGACGGTCCTGGGCTACGAGGTTAAGAACACGACCGGCCTACGCTGTGGGCTGCAAATTCTAGCGGCGGCGAATCGCGAGGCCCTGGCCGCGGCTCAAGCGGCCGGCCTTGATTTTGTGCGGGCCGAGGGGTTTGTCTTCGGTCACCTGGCCGATGAGGGGTATATCGACGGTTGTGCGGCGGATCTGCTGCGCTACCGGACTCAGATCGATGCCGATCATATCCTGGTGCTGACCGATATTAAAAAGAAGCACTCCTCTCACGCGCTGACGGCCGATGTCGATATTGTGGAGACCGCTCACGCTGCCGAATTTTTTCTGAGTGACGGCGTCATCGTGACCGGCATCGCCACCGGCACTGAAGCTAATCTAGAGGAGCTGCGGGCGGTGAAGCAGGCCGTTCAGATTCCGGTCCTGGTTGGTTCGGGGGTGACGACCGAGAATGTAGATCGCTATCTGGACGTGGCCGACGCCTTGATTGTTGGCTCTTACTTCAAATATAACGGGCGCTGGCATGAAGGCGTTGACACCGAGCGGGTCAAGGCTTTTATGGCAAAAGTGAATAGGCTGCGTTAATCGTGCGGAAAGAAGTGGGTGTTGGTATAGACCCACGCCCCCGTGTGCAGGAGCGATACAGCCACCACCAGCAAACCCCCGGCCCGCAGTTGAGATCGATCGGGCAGCAAGCGGACCAGCAGATAACCGGCAAGCAGAGTATAGACAAACGCCGCAGGGGCAAATAAGTCCCAATCCTTGCGCGCGCCATAGTCGGGATTCCAAATCCAGGTAAAAAGTAAATAAGAGCTGGCGGTCATGGTTAGAAAAACACCAAAGTCCCGTTCTGGTGATGTCTCAAACAGACTTAAACCAAACCAGACCACGGCTGCCAGCTCGATGATCAGCAGCGGCAACCCGTAGGGTGAGATGAGGAAGTGCAGGTTGCTCCAATCAATGAAGTGAGCCGGGGAGAACATTAGATAGGGTTGATACCTGGCCCACTCCGGATCGATTTCAAACAACGGGACAAACCAAACCCCATCTCCGCCGCCGGGTCGATCCTGTCCCAGTAGCGCTGTTGTACCGTGACCGCCGCTTTCCATCAAGGCAAATACCGCCCCAGCTATCAGCAATGGAGGCAGCCCTGCTTGTAACAGGGCCCCCCCAAATGACACGCGCCCCCGCCGCCAGCAGAGCCAGATCAAGCTCAGCATCCCCGGCCAGAGGAAAACCGTGGAAGGATGAAACGCATTGGTCACGGATAGCCCCAGCACCGGCCACAAGGGCGACAGTTCACCTTGCAGAGCTCGCCAGGCCAAAAAAAGCATCACCACCAATAACAGCGAGATCACCACGTAGTTCTCAACGTAGCCAAAAAAAAGTTGGACCGAGCCGGTGGACAGGACCAGGCCGGCCAAGAGCGCCGCTTCCAGCGGGTCGCGTCCCAACCGGGCGGCGAAACTCAGCAGCACGTAAACAAAGATCACCCCACACAAAATACTTACCGCCGCGTAAACCGTCTCAACCGGCCAGCCGAGTAACGGCTGGGCTACATACTGCCACAAGCGCTGGTGGAGAAAGACCGTAAGCGGCGCCTGCCAATTGTAGATCACCCGCAGGTCCGGATCCGGATAAGAGAGGGCGACCGACAGCAGATAGCTATCGCCCCAGCGTAGGTGACGCAGCCGGGCCAGCCATAAAAGCGGTCCAGCCAGGAGAGCGATGAGAAGAAACCAGCGGCGGGCAGCATGTTTGGCCGGCACAATGTGCCAACACCGCGCAAGGCCCGTGCTTACGAACTCGCTCACTGCTGGAATTGTCAGCGAGCCGAGGAGTAGCGCCAACAGCCAGCCTAGCCAGGTAGGCAGCAACGTATAAGGCCATACGCTCCAGGCTGACTCCTGGGGTAGACTGACAGCCGCCAAGTGCAGAGTTAGCACCCCCAGGCTCCAGACGCGGATAGCCGTGCTTAGCCAAATTTGGGCCTCGCTAGGCTGAGACTGCGCTCTTGACACAGGTCTATAGGTTGAGGCAAACTTACCAAGGTCCAATTGAGTCATGGCTACTAATTTTACCTCAAGTCAATGAAGAACCAATTCTTAAGAAGCAGACGGGCGTTGGCAATCCTTTTCAAGACCAAGCCTAATTTTAAGCATGTTACGCCCCCCAAACTTGTTTGACTCACTTAATTTCATATAATGGTCTAAATTGGTGGCATACTTGTTTCTAGAGTGACCAAAGAGAAGCTCAGATGGCTTCCCTTATTAGCAAATACGAGCAAATCGTAGGCAGCCGAAAATTTAGACGCTTAAGTGACCTTGCTCCAATTGATCCATTCTCACCCTCAAACCTTAACGGCGCTTTTAAAGTTCTTTGTATCCGGCCTTTGTGTCGACGCCAGCTCTATTCTGACCGACCGGAATTTATGCGAGGGAGGTTTACCCAGTCATAAAGCCAAACCCGTCATGAATCCAGGTTTACCCTAATCAGCCGACTAGTGCGTTTAGGACAACTTTCCTACTATAATAACAAGTGATGCCCCAAAGACGGCAAGTTCCATAATTAATAACGGCTGCGTGGCTATTGATCGAGCGGCTAAAATCTTACAGGGAGAGATTTCTATGGCAGCAGATGTACGCGAACCAAGCCAAGCGGATAAGGAACGCCTTCTGGCGGAGTTTCCTTATCCTTCCTATGAAGAGTGGCGGCAAGTTGTTGAGCAGCAGCTCAAGGGTGCTCCTTTTGAGAAGCGGTTAGTCACCAAAACTTACGAAGGGATCGACCTGCAACCTCTCTATCGCCAGGAAGACCTGGCCAATCTACCTCATCTGGGCGGGTTGCCCGGCTTCCCCCCGTTCGGGCGCGGCAGCAGCGCTCTCAAAACAGGTTGGCAAATAGCGCAGGAAATTCCTTATAGTACCCCCGAAGAGTTCAACCAAGCGGTCAAGTACGATCTAGAGCGTGGCCAAAATGCGGTCAATCTACTGCTCGATACGGCCACCCTCCGGGGGCAGGATCCGGATGAAGCCGCCGTGGGTGAAGTTGGGCAGGGAGGGGTGTCAATTGCCACGGTGGATGATTTGGCTAAGGCGTTCGATGGGGTTGATCTGGCCAAGACGCCGATTTATATTCAGGCCAGCTCTGCAGCCATGCCGACGATGGCCCTGCTGATTGCCTTGGTTAAGCGGCAGGGTAAGTCTCCGGCAGATCTGCAAGGCGGCATCGAGATGGATCCGTTGGGTATCCTGGCTAGCAGCGGCGAGTTACCCCGCTCGGTGGCCGGCGCTTACGATGTTATGGCCCAAATGATAACTTGGGCCAAAGCTAACGCGCCGCAGTTCAAAGTGGTCACGGTCCATGGTCAGCCCTACGCTCACGCGGGCGCCAGTGCCGTCCAGGAATTGGCTTTTGGGCTGGCAACCGGGGTCGAATATCTGCGGGAGATGGTGGCTCGCGGTTTGGCTGTCGATGATGTGGCAGCCCGAATTCGTTTCTCGTTTAGTTTGGGTTCAAACTATTTTATGGAAGTTGCTAAGCTGCGTGCGGCCCGATTGCTGTGGGCCAAAGTAGTCAAAGCCTTTGGTGGGAGTGATGAAGCGCAAGAGATGACAATCCACGCCCGTACCTCTGCTTACAACAAGTCTACTTACGATCCCTACGTTAACATGCTGCGGGTGACCACCGAGGCCTTTGCCGGGGCAGTCGGTGGCTGTGATAGTATGCATACCAGTGCCTTTGATGAAGCCATTCGCCAGCCGGATGAGTTTGCCCGGCGTATTGCCCGCAATACTCAACTTGTTATCCAACAAGAAGCGAACGTGACCAAGGTCGTTGATCCCGCCGGGGGCTCATGGTATATTGAAACCCTGACCGACCAGGTAGGCCGTCAAGCCTGGTCCCTTTTCCAAGAGGTTGAGAAGCAAGGTGGTATGTATGCGGCTTTGCAAGCGAGAATGCCGCAAGAACAAGTCGCTCAAACCGCCGCCGCCCGGTTGACCAGTATTGCCACCCGCAAAGATATCTTTGTAGGCACGAACAAATACGCGAACGCTCTGGAAGAGCCCCTGCCCGCGCCTCAGCCGGACTATCAGGCGCTCCACGACAAGCGAGCGAAGTACATTGGCGATTATCGCACCGGGCTGGACAGCACCAAGAGCACCTCGGTCTTGAGCAAACTGACCGACGTCCTGGAAGCCAAAGGCGCTGCGCTGCTGGCGACCGCCATCGAAGCGGCTCTGGCCGGGGCCACCATCGGGGAGATTGCCCGGACGGTGCGTCAAGGCGATGAAACAAAGGCGACGGTCCAACCGCTCTGCATCCAACGTGGCTTGGCTATCTTTGAGTCGCTGCGGGCCAAAGCCGAGGCTTATCAGGCTCAAACCGGCGCCCGACCTCAAGTCTTTTTGGCTAATCTGGGTCCCATCCCGCGCCACAAGCCTCGGGCTGACTTCTCCACCGACTTTTTCCAGATTGGCGGCTTCACGGTTGTCAACAATAACGGTTTTGATACCCCTGAAGCAGCCGCCCAAGCGGCGCTCGACTCTGGAGCGTCCGTGGTGGTTATCTGTGGCAACGATGATGATTATCCGGCCGCTGTGCCGCCGCTGGTTCAAAAGGTCAAAGCCGCTAAACCGGATACGGCTGTTATTTTGGCCGGCTATCCTCAAGCTCAAATCGAAGCACACAAGGCTGCCGGCGTGGACGAATTCATCCATGTCAAGGCCAATGCTTATGAGATTTTAAGCGGTCTGCAGCAAAAGTTGGCGATGTAGGAGAGAAAAAATGACCAAACCTGATTTTACGAAACTAAACTATGATGATGTCGATTTCCCCAGCGCCGACGAGGCGAGTTGGCGGAAAAAAGCTGAGGCGCAGGCGGGCATGCCCTTGGGTGAGTTGATCTGGAAAACGATGGAGCAGATCGAGGTCAAACCCCTCTACACCGAGGCCGACCTGGAAGGTCTGGAGCACCTGGGTTACACCGCCGGTTTGCCGCCTTACTTGCGCGGTCCATACGCCACAATGTATGTGACCCAACCCTGGACGGTGCGCCAATATGCCGGTTTCTCCACGGCTGAAGAGAGCAACGCTTTCTATCGCCGCAACCTGGCCGCGGGACAAAAAGGGCTCTCGGTGGCCTTTGATTTGGCCACCCACCGCGGTTACGACTCCGATCACCCGCGGGTCATCGGTGATGTGGGTAAAGCCGGCGTGGCCATCGACTCGCTGCTTGACATGAAAATTCTGTTCGACGGGATTCCGCTGGACAAAATGTCGGTGTCGATGACGATGAATGGCGCGGTTCTGCCGGTCTTGGCTTTTTACATCGCCACCGCAGAAGAACAGGGCGTCAAGCAAACGCAGTTGACCGGCACTATTCAGAATGACATTCTCAAAGAGTATATGGTGCGCAACACTTACATCTATCCGCCTGAACCGTCGATGCGCATCATCGCCGATATTTTCTCTTATACTTCGCAAAATATGCCCCGCTTTAATAACATCAGCATCTCCGGCTATCACATGCAGGAAGCCGGAGCCACCGCCGATCTGGAGTTGGGCTACACCCTGGCCGATGGGTTGGAGTATCTGCGCACCGGGATTAAGGCCGGGCTAGATATCGATAACTTTGCCCCGCGGATCTCGTTCTTCTGGGCCATCGGGATGAACTACTTTATGGAAGTGGCCAAAATGCGGGCCGGCCGGTTGTTGTGGTCTAAAATTGTCAACACGTTCAAGCCTAAAAACGAAAAGTCGATGTCGCTCCGGACCCACAGCCAGACCTCCGGCTGGAGCTTGACCGAGCAAGACCCGTTTAACAACGTGGTCCGCACCTGCCTGGAGGCGATGGCCGCCGCTTTGGGCCACACCCAATCGCTGCATACCAATGCCCTGGACGAAGCGATCGCTTTGCCGACCGACTTCTCGGCCCGGATTGCCCGGAACACCCAACTCTATCTGCAGGATGAGACGAGCATCTGCAACGTGGTCGATCCGTGGGGCGGCTCTTACTACGTCGAGGCCCTGACCGACGAATTGATGCGCCGCGCCTGGAGCCACATCGAAGAGATCGAGTCGCTGGGTGGGATGGCCAAAGCCATCGAAGCCGGCGTACCCAAGCTCCGTATCGAGGAAGCTTCGGCCCGCCGCCAGGCCCATATCGACTCGGCGGTGGAGACAATTGTCGGGGTCAACCGCTACCGGTTGGCTAAAGAGGAGCCGATTGAAATTCTAGAGGTTGATAATACCGCCGTGCGCGAGGCCCAACTCAAACGGCTGGCCAAACTGCGCGCCGAACGGGATGAGGCCAAAGCCCAGGCCGCGCTCAACGCCGTCACCCACGCCGCCGAAACCGGCGAGGGCAACCTTTTAGGCCTGTCGGTGGAAGCGGCCCGCGCTCGCGCCTCGCTCGGGGAGATTTCCGACGCGATGGAGAAGGTTTTTGGCCGCCATAAGGCCGTCATTCGCTCTATCTCCGGCGTCTACAGCGCCGAGTACGGTGATGCTCAGGCCGTGGCCGAGACCCGGCGCATGGCGGACGAATTCGAAGCTCGGGAAGGGCGTCGGCCGCGGATTCTGATTGCTAAGATGGGTCAGGACGGCCACGACCGGGGGGCTAAAGTCATCGCTACCGCCTTTGCTGACCTGGGCTTTGATGTGGATATTGGCCCCCTGTTCCAAACGCCGGAAGAAACGGCCCGGCAAGCCGTGGAGAACGACGCCCACGTGGTGGGGATGAGTTCGTTGGCGGCGGGTCACAAAACTCTGCTACCTAAACTGGTCGAAGAGTTGAGCAAACTCGGCCGGGATGATATCCTGGTCGTCATTGGTGGGGTCATTCCGGCTCAAGACTACGATTTTCTTAAATCCCATGGCGCCGCCGCTATCTTTGGCCCCGGCACGGTCATTCCGGTGGCGGCCCAAAAAGTGCTGCAAGAGATCAACGAGCGGCACGCCGAGCCGACAGCATAATTTGTAATTTCGGAGAGACTTTGGAGTGCGGAATTCATTCCGCACTCCAAAGCCAGTATGTTCGGGAAAAAGAAAGTTTGAATGTCTTCTGATACAGAGCGTAAAAAGCCGGAATGGGCGCCCAGTGACGCTGGTGACGAGTTCGCCAGCCATGTGATGCGGGGTGTGGAAGGCGGGCACGATGGGCTACCAGCGGTGGATACCTCGATGCCTTCAACCTCACCTCAGAATCGGCCCCGGCGGCGACAACTCAGCATTAATGATTATGTGCAAGGAGTCCTGGATCAAGACCGAACGATCCTGGCCCGGGCGATTACTCTGGTAGAAAGCAACGCCCCGGCCCATTTGGAAATTGCCCAAGCTGTCCTTAAAGAACTGTTGCCGCATACCGGTCACTCGATCCGGGTCGGGATTACGGGCGTACCAGGGGTCGGCAAGAGTACGTTTATCGATGCTCTGGGGATGCATCTGCTGGCTCAAGGCCATCGATTGGCCGTCCTGGCCGTTGATCCGACCAGCAGTTTGACCCGAGGCAGTATCCTGGGCGACAAGACCCGCATGGAGCGGCTCTCGCGCGAGGTCAACGCCTTTATTCGGCCCTCGCCAACCGGGGGAGTGCTGGGCGGCGTAACCCGTAAGAGCCGCGAAACGATGTTGCTCTGCGAGGCGGCTGGGTTTGACGTCGTTTTGGTGGAAACGGTCGGAGTTGGCCAGAGCGAAACGGTTATCCGTTCGATGGTCGATTTTTTTCTATTGCTGATGCTGGCAGGAGCCGGTGACGAGTTGCAGGGCATCAAAAAGGGAATTATGGAACTGGCCGATGCTCTCCTGATCAACAAGGCCGATGGCGATAATCTCAATCACGCCCGCCGGGCTCGCGCCGACTACAACCAAGCCTTGCACTATCTGGCTCCGGCCACCGAGGGTTGGCGCACGCGAGCGTATATCAGCTCGGCCGTGACCGGTGCCGGTATTAGCGAGATTTGGGACGTCATTCAAGAGTTTCGGCAGGTGACCTCGGCCTCCGGCGCCTTTGAGACCCGGCGTAAAGCTCAGATGAAAGACTGGCTGCACTCAATGATTGAAGAGCAGTTGCTACATCGCTTCTTTAACCATCCTGCTATCAAGCCGGTGTTACCGGCTATCGAAGCGGCAGTGATCGAGGGCACCGTGCCGACGACGTCTGCCGTCCAAGAGTTGTTTCAGATCTTTGAAAACAAAAGGGAGAGTTCAGATGAACACTAAACTTAACCACATCGCTATTGTCGTTCAAGACATCGACAAAGCCTTGGAAGTCTATCGAGACGCCTTGGGGTTGCATGTCCACGCCGTTAATGAGGAGCCGGCCGAGGCGGTGAAGGTCGCCTATATGCCGACCGATACGGCTGAGGTGGAGTTGATCCAACCCACCACCGACGACTCCGGTGTCGCCAAATATTTGGCTAAAAAAGGCGAAGGCCTTCACCATGTTTGCCTGGAGGTGGACAGCATCGAAGAGACCACCCGCGTGATGGCTGAAAAAGGAATGGAGGTGCTGGGCGAGGTCCGCACCAATAAGCGCGGGGATCGCTACATTTTTGTTCATCCCAAATCGGCCCACGGCGTTTTGCTTGAGTTGTACGAACCTGCCGGCCGGTAGGTAGCAACAGGAGATGAGACGATAAGGAGATGGGGAGATTTTGATGGTAAACCCAGCTCTCAGCTCTCTCGTCTTTTCGCTCGATGTACAGTGTCTTTAGTCTGCTTCGACGCCTGGGGCGGTTTTGGCACAGACCCGCCGCCGTACCGCGTCGCTGCATTTTTGACCAACGTTTCGGCTGTATCATCCCCTATCCCATTCCGACCCAAAGCCTGGGAACGACGTTTGATTTACAGGCCATGGCCAGTAACTGCGGTTATGCCGGGATAGAGGAAGGGCACTGGTATCACGTTCATCATTCCGTACCGGCCTTTCAAGGCGGCATGGCCCAAACTTGTCCTCACAGTTATCGACCTGGCCAGTCAGACAAGGCTAAACCGTGCAAGTGTGAACGATTAGCTTTCTGGCAGGAAAAAATTGCTGTTTTCAAGGAGAATAGCCCGGTAGATGCTAAGCGTTGATGAGCGCCAGTTTGAAATGCGCTTTGCCCCGATTGCTTGTGCTTTGCAGACACTGGCTATGGGGTGTGCGCTAACCTCGGTTGTGGCGGCGATCTGGTATTTTTTCTTTAAGTCCTGATCAACGAGCTTTTGCTTGAGAGGCAGAGCGCGCTTAAAGGTCGGGGTCTTTAAACGGTAAATCAAGCCGTAAGCCGCGTTCGGACCAATGAGGTGGCAGGCTAAAGATGAAGGGAGGCTACAGAAATCTGAGAAAAACTTTGAAGTTTTGTCGGCGGAGATGGGTTGGGTTCATCTAACAGCGAGGTCTGGTTGGCAATTGAAGCAAAAGGTCGAACAAGTTCGTAAAACGTAAAACGTAATGCTTTTCTGGCAAGGGCAACTTTACGCATCACGTTTTACGTTTTATGGAGCTACTGAGTTAAATTTGACCCGCGGAAAAAGCTGATTAAGCTGTGAACCAGCCCGCAGACTGCATATCCAAGGCAAAGCTAGACTTTGTAATCACTACGAAAATCCTTTTTAGGGAGAGACTATGACCACGAAAGATAAAATTAAAGAATTACGCGATCGGAAAACCAAGCTTTATGCTGGTGGTGGCGAAAAGAATGTCCAGAAACAGCATGAAAAGGGACGTTTGACCGCGCGCGAACGGATTGGCATGTTGGTCGATCCGGATACTTTCCAAGAGATGTTTATATTTACCAAACACCGGGCTACAGCCCTGGGTATGGCGGAGAAAGACATCCCCACTGAGGGTGTCCTGTCGGGGGTGGGCGCAGTCCACGGCCGGCAAATTTGTCTGGCCTCCCAAGATTTTACCGTCTCCGGCGGTTCGGTGGGCGAGATGCATGCCGACAAAATCTGCCAGATCCAGGATATGGCCTTGAAAACCGGCTCACCCCTGGTGGTCATCAACGATAGTGGCGGGGCGAGAATTCAAGAGAGCGTGGACGCCTTGAGCGGCTATGCCCGCATCTTTTACCGCAACGTGCTGGCGTCGGGCGTGGTGCCGCAGATCTCCATTATCGCCGGACCGTGCGCCGGAGGAGCAGCTTATTCCCCGGCCCTGATGGATTTTATCATCATGGTTAAAGGCGCCGAATTATTTATCACCGGCCCCGAGGTCGTGCGCCAGGTGACCGGCGAGAACGTGTCGGCCCAACAGTTGGGGGGCGCCATGGTGCAGATGGCGAATAGCGGTAACGTCCATTTTCTGGCCGAAAATGACCAGCATGCGCTTGAAATCTGCAAAAAGTTGCTCAGCTTCTTGCCGGCCAATAACCTCGAAGATCCGCCTCATTACGGCAGCGGTGAACTGATCTTCGCCGATAATCCGGCTCTTAACCGAATTATCCCCGACAACCCGCAAGAGGCCTACGACGTTAAAGAAGTCATCCGCCATATTGTCGATGACGCCGATTTCTTGGAGGTGCATGAGCACTTTTCTACTAATGTCGTGGTCGGCTTTGCCCGGTTGAACGGCAATTCGATTGGCATTGTAGCTAACCAGCCGCAAAGCTATGCCGGCGTGATCGATATCAACGCTTCGGATAAAATTGCCGGGTTTGTGCGCTTCTGCAATGCCTTCAATATTCCCTTGGTCACCTTTGTGGATGTGCCGGGTTATATGCCCGGGGTCCAGCAGGAGCACGGCGGGATCATCCGCCACGGGGCCAAAGTGTTGTTTGCCTACTCCGGATCGAGCGTGCCCAAGGTGACGGTCATTTTGCGCAAGGCTTACGGGGGCGCTTACATTGCTATGTGTTGTAAAGACCTGGGCGCGGATCGGGTAGCGGCCTGGCCCACGGCTGAAATTGCGGTGATGGGACCCGAAGGCGCGGTCAACGTTATCTTCCGCAACGAGGTAAAAGAAGCCGCGGACCCCGCCGTCAAGCGCAAGGAGTTAGTGGACATGTATCGCACCGAATTTGCCAACCCTTACCTGGCCGCTTCGCGCAATCTGATCGATGACGTCATCGAGCCGCAGCACACCCGCCGCTGGTTGAGTCTGGCGTTGGAGTCGCTACACACCAAGCGGGAGTTACGCCCGCAGAAGAAACACGGCTTAATCCCCATGTAAGCCGGGGTGAGGCTTATCGGTTGAACAAATTCAAGTTGCGAAAGAGATAAAAGCTATGGTAGATCCAAATGTCCTGGCCTTCGGGCTGCAATTAGCCATTATCGGGATGGGGGTGGTTTTTACCGCGTTAGTCTTGGTCGTTGGGACCCTAAGCCTGCTGGCCCGCTTTGATCCCTGGTTGTCCAAAGCCTGGGAGGCGGCCGAACATGGGGGCGGTCACGGCCATGGCGAGGCCGAGTCGCCCGCCCCGGTGACCGTCGTGCCGGTCAACCCGCTCCATGCGACCGAGGCCCACGGTGAACTGGCTCCCGAGTTAGTGGCTGCCCTCACCGCTGCGGTGACCGTGGCTATTGGCAAGAAAGTCCGGATCCAGCGGGTGCGCTATCGAGCGGCGCGGCCAACTGGCACTTGGTCACAACAGGGCCGGGCGACCATCATGACGACTCGCCGGAGCAAACATTGATCCCGCGGCACAGCCTAATTTACGCCTGGCGAAGCCTTAGACGACTATCAATATCATAAATTCAGGAGGTATTTATCCGTGAAAAAGTTACGCGTCACACTCAACGGTGTTAGTTACGATGTGGAAGTTGAAGTTTTGGAAGATGATGATGAGGGTGGGGCGGCCTATGGTTATACCATGAGCGCCGTACCGCCCATGCCCCAGCCCGCTATGATGCCACCGAGTGTCGGTGCTGCCCCGGTGGCGGCGCCCAAACCGGCGGCCCCCGCTGCTCCGGTCTCGAACGGCGGCGGCAATGAACTGACCTCCCCGTTGGCCGGGGTGGTCCACAAAATCAATGTCTCCGTGGGCGATGCGGTCAAAGAAAATCAGCCGGTGGTCGTGATCGAGGCTATGAAAATGAACACCAACATCAACGCCCCGGCGGTGGGCAAGGTCAAGGAGATCAAGGTCAAAGCTGGCGATCCTGTCCAACAGGGGCAAGTCCTAATGGTCTTTGAATAGGAGCTGACTGATGCAAGAATTCTTTAGCGAAGTAGGCCAGGCCATCTGGGGCTACATTCAGTTCACCGGCTTTGCCAACGTTAGCTGGGGCAATCTGGTAATGATCATGGTAGGCCTTATCTTCATGTATTTGGCCATCACCAAAGATTATGAGCCACTACTGCTGGTGCCGATTGGCTTTGGCATTCTGGTAGGCAATATGCCCTTTGTCCCGGGCTATAAAATCGGCATTTACGAGCAGGGTAGTTCGCTCAACTATCTTTACTTTGGGGTGGTCCAGGGGATTTACCCGCCCTTGATCTTCCTGGGCATCGGCGCTATGACCGACTTTTCGGCCCTGATTGCCCAGCCGCGCCTGATCTTGCTAGGCGCGGCGGCCCAAATCGGGATCTTTCTGGCCTTAATCATCGTGTTGATGATTGGCCTCTATGTCCCCGGTGGGCTGGGCTTCCCCATCGACCCGGCTGACCCGAACGCGGATCCGACCGTCCGCCTGCTTCGAGCGGCGGCCTCGGTGGGCATTATCGGTGGGGCGGACGGACCGACCGCCATCTTCATCAGTACTCGGTTGGCCCCGGATTTGCTGGGAGCGATTGCCATCTCAGCTTACTCCTATATGGCCCTGGTGCCGGTCATCCAACCGCCGATTATGAAGCTGCTGACCACCCGCGAGGAGCGCTTGATCCGCATGCCTCCGCCGCCCATGCCCAGTAAGGTGCAGCGGATCCTGTTCCCGATCTTGGGCATGATCATCTGTGTTCTCGTCGCGCCGGGGGCGTTGTCGCTGTTGGGCTTGCTGTTTTTCGGCAACATCTTGAAAGAGTGCGGGGTGACCGAGCGGTTGGCGCGGACGGCCCGCAATCCCTTCATCGACACGGTCACCATTTTGCTGGGTTTGACCGTGGGGGCCAGTACCCAGGCTGATACTTTTCTCAGACCGCAGTCGGTAGCCATTCTGGCGTTGGGGGCCTTTGCCTTCGGCGTGGCGACGGCCGGTGGGGTGCTGTTTGCCAAGTTGATGAATCTGCTTTCAACGAACAAGATCAACCCGTTGATCGGGGCGGCGGGCGTCTCGGCGGTGCCGGACTCGGCCCGGGTGGCCCAGTTGGTGGCCCACCAGGAAGACCCGAACAACTTTGTGTTGATGCAGGCGATGGGGCCGAACGTGGCCGGGGTCATCGGCTCGGCTGTGGCGGCCGGGGTGCTAATTGCAGTCGTCGGCTCCCTAAGCAGCTAGCCTTAATAGTCTAGAAGTCGTTAAATCTTCAGTGAAGAGACACGAAAGGAGGATTTGTCTAGTCCCAGATAAATTCCTCACCAACTAAATCGTATCATCAGCAGCAGTCGGGCCGCTGTTGTGCCATCGCCAGCGATGGTTGGGCAATCATCTATTGCCGTAGGGTCGTGTCCGGACCGTAAGGCCGGCGCGAGGTTAAACAAGAGATGATACACAAACCGATCTGAAAGGGTGGTTTCCTATTGTTAGGAGGCCGGCCTGATCAGGTCGGCTTAGAGCACCAATCTAGTTGAGCTTGTGCGACGCGCTCTATAGCGTTTTGTTGGGCAAGACCGACTATGAGCCGCAAAATTTGTCGAGCTTTTGAGACAGATGTTGCCGCTTAACGGTGCTCTTTTTTTATGGGTCAAATGGCGTTGCCGTGGATCACCCCTTGTGATCGCCGGTTGGGTCATGGCCAAGGTGGCTCCTTCTTGTCAGATAATTAGGGTGAGGATAAGAAAGATGATCAGCGTAACTCTAACCCAGTCTTTCAAACTTGTAATTCTTAACTATAAGGAGCGCACCAAATATGGTAGAAACATCGTCTGTCCGTCCTAATCGGACAGCTCAACTTGCCATTTGGATTGTTGTTTTACTGTTAGTGGGCAGCGGTATCTGGTTGATGCTGGCATCCAGCGCATCAGGTGCAGGCGGATTTCTGAATGAAGTCTTAAAAGCAACCTGGGGCTACATTCAGTTCACCGGCTTTCTCCACATCAGCCTGGGCAATGTGGTGATGATCATGGTCGGCCTCTTTTTCATGTATTTGGCCATCACCAAAGATTATGAGCCACTACTGCTGGTGCCGATTG
>CALMIS010000194.1 GCA_937864185.1 uncultured Chloroflexota bacterium | reverse complement strand
CGTCGGGCCATGCGGTCGGTCGTTGGAAAGCAATCAAGCCACAACCGGCTCGGCTAGCCAACGGTCTGGGGTTTTTAGCCGGCAGTCAAGGGACTTCTCCGCTGCGCTGCGAAGTGACATGACCAAGGTCCAGCCCCACCTGTCATTCGAGCCATTCCGTTTCTCTTTAAGTCATCTAAACTTCCAAAATGAGAATTGCTGCGGATTATGGTGAGGGGTACAGAAAAAGCTCTGTACTCCTCTTTTTTTGGTTTGACAAACAGCCGTAACCTCTTTTACTATTGGCGAAATTTATGGAGGGGAGTCAAATAATGATCTACAACTTTGATGAAGTTGTTGAGCGATGTAGTACCGATGCCGCTAAGTGGAGTATCTATGATGCTGAGACTTTGCCACTTTGGGTGGCGGATATGGACTTTGTCTCGCCTGAGCCAGTCATCCGCGCTTTGCACGAGCGAGTTAACCACCAAATATTTGGGTACAGTTTGCCACCTCAAGAACTAGCCGAAATCGTCTGCGACCGGATGCACCGTTTGTATCGTTGGTCAGTTGCACCGGAAGAGATTTTGTATGTTCCAGGAATTGTAGCCGGCATAAACATCGTGGCCCGGGCGGTGGCTCGGCCGGGAGAAGGCATGTTGGTACAAACGCCGGTTTACCCTCCTTTTTTGACCGCTCCCGGTAACCAGGGTTTGGACCTTCAAATGGCGGAACTTAGCCTTGTGCGTCAAGATCAGACCGTTCATTATGAGTTAGATGATGAAGTTTTCCACGAGGCTATTACCCCGGAAACGCGACTGTTTGTTTTATGCAATCCACACAACCCGATTGGTCGAGGTTATACGGAGGAGGAATTAAGTCGTATGGCCGCGATTTGTCTGAAGCACAATCTGACTGTCTGTTCCGATGAGATCCATGCTGACTTACTGCTTGGCGACACAAGCCATATCCCAATGGCTACCCTGGCCCCTGAAATTTCTAAACGTTGTGTTACCTTAATTGCCCCTAGCAAAACTTACAATATTCCCGGCCTAAAATGTGGCATGGCTATCATCCAAGATCCAGCATTGCGGCGAACGGTTCAAGCAGCAATGGGTGGGCTGGACCACACGGTTAACATCTTTGGGTTCATCGGTGCCTTAGCGGCCTACCTTGAAGGTGATGACTGGCTCCGTCAAGTGTTGGCTTATCTGACCGCTAACCGAGATTACCTCATCCGCTACCTGCACGACCAGTTGCCGGGAATAGCTACGACCTTTCCACAGGCCACTTATCTGGCCTGGCTTGATTGCCAAAATTTGGGTATCACCGGTAGTCCTTTTGATTTTTTTCTGACTCAAGCCAAAGTCGCCCTTAATGATGGCAAAACTTTTGGCCCGGGTGGTGAAGGCTTTGTGCGGCTAAACTTTGGCTGTCCGCGATCCACATTAACCGAGGCGCTGGATAGAATGAAAACCGCTGTACAGGCACTATAATTAATTTTGCCGAGTCTAAAACTTGAGTTAGGTTTCACTTAAAACAAAGTTAGAGACTACTGAACAGAAATTTAGAGGTTTCTCAGAGAAGACTTAACAATGGGCTATTGCCTCTGGCTTGATTTTGGCGTACGATTGATTTTGAGATCGAAATACTAAAGGTAAGGCCATGCCCAATGTTGTAAAGTTGTTTCCGATAGACCCCTATCGCCACCCTACCTGTTCCCAGGGGGGAGATGTCAGACGTGTTCTGTGGCGAGTGCTCACCCTTAATCTGCTCGTTTCAGGAGCAAAGATCGTCGTTGGGTTGTTCACCGGCTCAATTAGTATGCTGGCCGATGGATTTCATTCAGCCATGGACGCTTCTTCTAACGTGATTGGCTTAATTGGCTCGTCTATCGCTTCACGACCGCCCGATCATAACCATCCGTATGGTCATCAGAAGTTTGAAACCTTTGCTACTCTGGGTATTGGTCTATTGCTGCTCATAACAAGTTGGAATGTTCTGCAGAGTGTAGTTACGCGTCTGTTTCAAGGTGGTGCGCCCGAAGTCACTGGCTTAAGCTTTGCGATCATGGGGGTTACTATTGCTATAAATTTGGCTGTTGTGGCTTATGAGCGCCGTGCTGGCCAGAGCCTGCAAAGCAGTTTGCTGCTGGCGGATGCAGAGCACACCAAATCCGATGTATTTGTTTCGCTTTCGGTGTTGGTAAGTTTAGGGGCGGTGCAGATTGGCTGGCTCTGGTGCGATACAATTATGGCTTTGGGGATCGTGCTCGTCATTGCCCATACCGGGTGGCAAATTATTCGCCGCGCTTCAGATGTGCTCTCCGATGCCGCCGCCGTCGAAACTGCCGAGGTCGAGCAGATTGTCCTGGCTATTGACGGAGTCAGATCCTGCCACAAAATTCGCAGTCGAGGTCCGGAACAGGCAGTTTGTCTAGATTTACATATCCAAGTCGATGGGCAGATGCCATTGACTCAAGCCCATATGCTAGGGCACCTCACTCAAGACCGCCTTAAAGAAAAACTTCGTGTTGCTGATGTCATGGTCCATGTTGAACCGGGATGATCCGGCCCTCAGTTGTACCCCTGAGTACTGGAGCAATCTGTCTGCTAGCTTTTGGCGGTATCGTTTTGTTTACTGCCACAATTCAACAGTATCTCCCCCATTCCGAAGATGAAGTTGCTTACCTGTTTCAGGCCCAAGTGTTTGCCCAAAATCGTTTGACCGTTCCCACTCCGCCCCTGGCGGACGCATTCTGGACTCCCTTTGTCGTTGACTACGAGGGAAAACGCTTTGGCAAGTATCCGCCTGGTTGGCCTTTGCTGCTTAGCCTCGGTGTTCGGCTTGGTAGGCCATGGCTGGTCAACCCCGTTTTGGCAACGGTAACTTTAGCGTTGATGGCTTATTTGGGGCATAAATTTTACCCCGCAGAGCGAGGCTGGTTGCCACTGCTGGTTGCCAGCCTGGGTCTAACGACCCCGGGTTTTCTATTCCTATCAAGTTCGTTGCTGTCTCACTCGGCTTCTTTGTTTTGGACCGTGTTAGCCCTGTTGGCTCTCTATCTTTTGACTTCCACCAGCCGACCACTTCATATTCGGCTTTACGCCCTACTCTGCGGCGGGTTTCTGGGCGCCATATTTGTCACTCGACCTGCTGCAGCCCTGGGGATTGCTTTGCCAATAGGTGTATTTCTGCTCATATTAATCTTCCGTACCGAGCTTCGCTGGCCTGTTTTCTTCTGCGTTACGG
This sequence comes from uncultured Chloroflexota bacterium, assembly GCA_937864185.1. GTDB lineage: Bacteria > Chloroflexota > Anaerolineae > 4572-78 > J111 > JAGRBY01. Next base: position 30,897 of record CALMIS010000194.1, on the reverse strand, counting down.
TGGGCGGGTTAATCATCGCCTTGTTACTGCCTCTTTACTGGTGGTTCGTTGCCGGTGATTGGCGATTCAATCCTTATTTGCTAGTCTGGCCTTACGACCGGATGGGATTTGGACCGGATGTTGGACCGCATGGCTACACTTTAAGCAACGCCCTATTTATTAATATGCGTCTCAAATTAGCTACTCTGGCAACAGGTCTCTTCGGCTGGCCAGGATGGACAAATCTCCTTTTCCTGCCTTTGCCTTTTGTGGCTTCGTGGTTTGACCGCGCCATGAGGCCAAATCGCTGGGATTGGCTCCTGCTCGGGCTGATCGGCGGATTGATGTTTATACACCTCTTCTATTGGGCTTTTGGCGGTACGGATGGTGGTTTTCCGCGTTATTACTTCGATGCTTTACCTGCTCTCTTGCTGCTTACCATTCGTGGCGTGTTGTTGACGGCCCATTGGCTCAATCGCTGGGCGATTACTTCACTCTCGTGGCAGACAGGGAATACTTACCTTCGTTTCAACTGGGTGGTGGCTGTATGTATCGCCGGTCTCGTCCTCTACTCCTTCTTTTCGACTCTACCGCCACTTCTGACGGCTCAAAAAGCGAAGTATGGCATTACGCCTGACGCATTGAACCTCATCCGCGAAGCTAATCCCCCGACACCAGCCCTTATACTCGTCCAGAACGTCAAAAGCTGGAGTGACTTTGCTCCCTTTTTTGTGGCCAACAGCCCCACCCTGGACGGACCGCTCGTCTATGCCATCGATTGGGGCGCAGGCTGGGCGCAACGCTTGCAAGCGCAGTTTTCGGACCGGAATTGTTGGCAACTGACGACTCAGCAACTCCTTCCATGCAATAAAGAGAATTACGCTGAACCAAGATAATCCCAGACTATTTTTAGGCGCCTCGAGAGTGAAGAACTTGACCCGTGATCCAGCCGGAGGCTTCGCTGGCTAAGAACACAATTAGCCGAGCCGCATCCTCCGGCATACCCACACGCCCCATCGCCATTGATTTGACCACCGTGGTTTTGAACTCCTCGGTCATCCAGCCGGTGTCTGTGATACCAGGATCAACAGCGTTGACAGTAATACCCAGCGGAGCGATTTCGGCAGCGAGAGTGCGGGTGAAGGCTTCAATCGCTCCTTTAGTAGCCACATAGGCTAATTCGCCCGGCATCGGTCCGAGGCTCTGGCCCGAAGTTAGATTGATAATTCGGCCATGTTCCCCGCCTCTGAAGTTGCGCGCAAACTCTACCGATAGCAGCGCCATTGCTCGCACGTTGACGGCGTAATGGGCATCGAGCGTAGCGGCATCGAGTTGGATGTAACCATCGCGGGTTGAGTAAGCGGCGTTGTTGATCAGAATTGTTGGCGGGCCAAGCTGCTCTTCGACCGCTTGCAGGATCTGTTGAGGAGCCTCATGGTGTGATAGATCGATTTCCAAGCGCGCGGCTCGGATGCCAAGCTGTTGCAGCTCTGCCAGCAGTGTGACTGGCCCGGCCTGATCGAGTCCATGAGGTTGATCTTGATCATACGGCTGCCAAGTCGTAAAGAGCAGATCTACCCCTTGTGCTGCCAAGGTCCGGCAAATAGCGGCTCCAATACCCTGCCGGCGGCTCGCCCCTGTCACTACGGCAATCTTGCCTTTCAGGTCTTCAAATTGCATCGCACCTCCGGTTTTAAAAGAGAAAACGCTGTTGGCGTTTGTTGCCCACAGCGTTAACTTAACAGACTCTTAATGTTAGGCCACTGCGGCTTGTTCAGCAGGTTGAAGATGGGCTCCGCAGCCGGGACAAGTATGCCAGGTTGAAAAAACCTTAATCCCGCAAGAGGTGCAGATGAGCCGCGCTCCCCGTAGACCGCTGCCGCAGGCATAGCAATTTGGGGCAGAGGCTCGGACGTGACTGGCGCAGTTGGGACAAACCTTGGTTACGGGTTCAGAGATGGCCAGAGATGGTGAGGTGCCCCACCGAACATAATTACCGGCTAAAATATTCTTATATTGCTCCGACTCGCCCCAGGCCATAATCTCTTTAGCTCGGACAATTGGGAAGGGATGGGTTTGGAGCAACAGCATATTCACTTTAAAAATCTGCTCCAGCATATTGCCGTCCGTCTCCTCGTACTCCTCAGCCTGCTGGAGTACCCCTTCAAGATTAATTTCCGGCAACAGCTTCTGCGACCCCCCAGCCATTTTACTCAAAGCACTGGCTACAATCTGTCGGTCTTGGACCACCAGCAAAGCAGCCCGGTCACAGGAGAGCTCGGCCATACGCTCCCAGTGAAGGATGGCCAACTGGAGTGGAATCGCGGCCAGTAGCCCGGTCCCTGCCGGCAGTAGATTGCGTAGAAACTCAGTACCAAAAAAACGCAGAATATAGGCTACTGACTTGTAAAGCATATGTTGGCACTTAATATGCCCCAGTTCGTGGCCGATGACGGCCAGCAACTCGTCTTCAGTCAGAGCGTCGATCAGGCCGGAAAAAAGCGTGATCTGATATTTCTTGATGCCAAAGGCGTAAGCATTGATAACATACTGGTTGCTGACATAAATCTCGGGTAGTTCAGAAATGTCGAGGATGGCGGCGGCTTGCTGGAACTTTTCATAAATGCTCTGACCTTGGTTGGGACTGAGGCGGACGGTACTCGAGACGCTCATCAAGCGCATCTGTCGCTCAAAAATAGAACTGGACAGCGTGGTAAGCAGAGGCGTTAAAAGAGGAACTTTCTTTAGATTTTCGACAGCTTGAAGATCTAACGGGTGTTGAAAGGCGGCTGGACTTAAACCCGGAAACTCGTGATTTTTGTTAGTAGGCATTGCTTCTCCTTCGGGCAACCGCCGGTTAAAGCGAGTTGGCGGTTACCTGTGATCAAAATTATTTAACACTACGAGGGTCTTGATTGGGACAGTGATTTCAAGCTAAACCATGACCCGGCTATGATATTGTACGAATAACCAGCCGAAAAGTTCTAAAATCTGCAAGAATCTTTGAAAAAAGAACCGCGCCAAGCAGCCGGCCCCTGACGTTTAAAGGCAACCCCGACTGGATGGCGCGGCTAATTGTTTTTACACTCGATCCAACGGATCGCGGCCGTTAGGTCCACTTCTCCAGAACTACACAGGCATTTTGCCCGCCGAAGCCAAAGCCGTTGACCATGGCAACGTTGACGTCCGCCTGACGTGGTTTATTAGGAACGTAATCCAGATCGCAGTCCGGATCGGGCGTTTCTAGATTGATGGTTGGCGGAATGTAACCGGTTTGCATGGCCATAATGGCTGCGATAGCCGACAAGGCGCCGGCTGCGCCCAGGGTGTGACCGACCATACTTTTGATCGAGCTAATGGGAACGTCGTAGGCGGCTTCACCGAGCGCCTGTTTGATCGCCTGCGTTTCGATGACATCGTTCATCGGGGTGCCGGTTCCGTGGGCGCCCAGGTAATCAAGCTGGCTGGCTTTAACCCCCGCATCACGTAAGGCGTTACGCATTGCCCGAGCCGCTCCAGATCCATCTTCACGGGGTGAGGAGATGTGGAAGGCGTCGCTGGTTAGGGCGTAACTTTTGACTTCGGCCAAAATGGTGGCCCCGCGCGCTTGAGCGTGCTCCAAAGATTCCAATACCAACACTCCGGCCCCTTCCCCGATTATCGTGCCATCCCGGTTGGCATCAAACGGGGTAATCGCTCGTTTAGGCGTATCATTGCGACCAGACAACGCTGTGAGGCGGCCAAAAGCGCTCACTACCAGCGGAGTGATCGCCGCTTCGGTGCCGCCGACGAGCATAACGTCAGCATCGCCCCATATAATGCGGCGCATTCCCTCACCAATGCCTGTGATACCCGTGGCACAGGCCGAAACTGAAGAATTGACCGGACCCTGGATGTTGTTCTGGATCGAAATCATGCAAGCCGGCATACTGACCAAAAGAGCCGGGATGGTGGTAGGGTTGACTTTACGCGCCCCTGCCTCAGCCAGGAGCAGCGTCTGCTCCTCAACGATCTGGGACCCGCCGATGCCACTGCCAACCTCAACACCGATACGGGTTGGATCTTCACGAGTTAGATCCAACTGAGCCTGCGTGAGCGCCTGCTGGGCCGCTCCCAGAGCATAATGGCAAAACGAAGACATCCGTCTGGCATCGCGGCGATCCATGTAGTCCAAGGGGTTAAAATCTTTAACGTAAGCGGCAATGCGACATGGAAAATCGGTCGTATCGAACTGAGTAATTGTCTCGACGCCGCATTCACTGGCCATCATTCCCGCCCAGGTTTCTTTTAAATTGTTGCCCAGCGCGCTGATAACACCCATACCGGTAACCACTACGCGAGGGCGGCTGCCATTTCCGTTAAAATTCATGCTATACTCATTTCCTCCTTATGAAATATAGAAAGGTGACAATAGTCCACGTTCAATAATCGTAAGAATAAGGCCAGTTGCGACATAATTATATTGAAAACACTTGAAAGTGGTAAAAGCTACGCAACAAAAAGCGCGCCAATTGACAACGTTTTAAGATACTAGTACAATCGAAGAATATTTGGCAATTTTGGAGAATTTAACAGATCTAGCAAAAGGAGAGTCCTATGAAACTGACTCCGCGCCAGCAGGCTTTTCTGGACAACCTTTTTGAGTTATATAGAGAGTTTAAGGGGCCGGTTCATTACTCTGTTGTTGCCAATAAACTCGGCGTAAATAAGTTTTCCGCCTACGATATGCTCAAAGTCCTGGAAGAAAAAGGTGTGGCCGCCTCAGATTATATTCTGAGCGATGACCAGACCGGACCGGGACGGTCACAAGTAGTTTTTTATCCTACCCATAAAGCGGCCCAGTTCTTAACGCAGCTCCGCGACGAGATGCGCTACAATGCTGATTGGCAACGTCTCAAAGACAGTATTATTCGGCGCTTGCAAGAAGCTCGTAATGCTAACCCCGCTGATGCCCTCCGTGAGGCCCTTTCCAGTGTGTCTGACGCTAAAGTACCTCTGAACTACTGTGCCGAGATGATCTCGGTGATGTTGCTCAACATTCAGCGGCGCAGTGATGAAAACGCCGAATCCTTGTTGGGTGCTATTTCAACCAAAGGGCAAATCGGTCTGGCTTCTCTGGCTGGTTTAAGTTTGGGTTCACTCCTTGCCGGGGGAAGTGAGGACAAAAAGTTAACCAAGAAACTGGTTGAACATACCCAACGCTTTCAGATCCAGCTTGCCGAAATGAGTGAAGAAAGCATCAATAAGCTGTCTGCGCTGCTGAATGACTCAATGGCAGCCCTACGGCAACCTACTTTGCCGCAAGCTATCTAGTGAAACGGTCAGCAGCCATCACTAGAGTATCTCGATAGCTGCCGCTTGAAATAAGTTGTCCGTGCAACTAATAGCGCTACGTGGTGTTTAATTTAATACTGACCCCCTCAGACAGGGGCAGATCGGTGGTCTGCCCCTGTATTGTTGCCCGGTCGATCAACCGCCAGCGCTCTACTTTGGAGACCGATGTCGGCTGAGATCTTTGATGAAGAACTGCTAGTTGAGCAAGCCAAAACTGATCCAGAAGCTTTTGGCAAGCTCTACGAACTATACGTCGATAAAATCTACAATTACGTTTACTACCGTATTGGTCACCAACCTGAGGCGGAAGATTTGACGGCCAAAGTCTTTTTCCGAGCCCTCAACCATATCCCCCACTATAAAAATAAAGGGACCCCTTTTGCCGCCTGGCTGTATCGAATTGCCCACAATCTGGTTGCTAATTGGTATCGAGATCGCCAGCGGCGGCAAGAGGTGGATTTGGAGCAGGCGGTTTTCAACAGTGCCAAGCAAGATACGCCCCAGCAAGCCGCCGAACGCAGCGACGGGCGTAACATTCTGTGGGAAGCCATTAAACAGTTGCCGCCGGAACGACAGCAGTTGCTTGCCCTGAAATTTGCTGAGCGCTTGTCAAACGCTGAAATCGGTCGGATTATGGGGCGCAGCGAGGGGGCTATAAAGTCGCTCTACCACCGCACGTTGGTCTCACTCAAAGAGCTCTTAGCTGAACACGAAAATCTGGTCATCGAATTTGGAGAGAAGGACGCTTGATAAAAATTGTGACCGACTCCACCTGCGATCTTCCGCCTGAGTGGATTGACCGCTATCGCATCACAATTGTGCCGGTCAATATTCTGTTTGGACTGCAATCATTTCAAGAGGGTATCGACCTCGACCCGCTCACATTTTACCAGCGCATCCAAGCCAGCGGTCAGTTACCGACCACGGCTCAACCATCAATTGGCCAGTTTCGAGAGGTTTACGGCCGGTTAACCGCAGACCGTAGCCGGGTCCTCTCAATTCATCTTTCAAGCCAACTGAGTGGCACGTGGCAATCAGCCCGGTTGGCAGCCCTTGAGTTTAACGGGCGGGTGCTCAGTTTCGATAGCCGTTCCGGCTCCGTCGGTTTGGGTTTGATGGTCCGCGAGGCCGCAGAACTGGTTGAAGCCGGTTGGCCACTCGAGCGATTGATACCGCATCTGGAACAGCGACGCCGGCAGCTCAACGTCTTTATTTTGCTCAAGGATTTGCGTTATGCTCGGATGAGCGGCCGGGTGGGCCGAATGAGGGAAACGTTAGCCTCGATATTGCAGGTCAAACCGATTGTGGCGGTGGTGGCTGGCAGTTTGTCTCTTGTGGAACAAGTGCGGGGGCAGAAGCAGGGGGTAGCTCGAATGATTGCCCTGGCTAATGAGGCGCTGGGTAATACACCGGTCCATTTTGCTGTGGCGCACGCCCTCGAGTCTGACTTAGCCGCGTATGTCTTGGCTGAAGCTCAGGCAAGTTTAAACTGCCGGGATACCTTCGTAACCGAACTCGCGACCTCGATCGCGGTTCACTTTGGACCGGGTACCGTTGGTTTTGCCACCTATCCGGCCGAAATCATATCTTGAACTAATTGAAAGTAGCTTGGTCACCTGGTTTTGGTCATCAGGAGAAAAATTCTATGGATAAAAAACTTTTAAAAGAGATATTGGCGGCTCACGCTGACCGTTTAATTAAAGGCAAAGCTACCAGCGATGATTATCTTGAACTGGTTGAGAGCGACGAAGAGCTTCACCGCTTGTTGCGCGTAGCCGAACGGATTCAATCGACGATGCAGCCGGTGGTACCAACCCAACCGTTTGGGGAAGAACTCAAACGCGAGCTGCTGACTACCGCTCACCTTCGCAAAGTAGAGGGCTACGTGCCACCCGATCCGGCCCGAGATCTATTTTACCTGCTAACCTCAATCGCTTTTATTGTCGCTTTGGGGATGGCCTTGTTTGCCATGCGGCGACGATCGCAGCAAGTTTAACTCAAGGAGAGGAAGATGAGCCCGCTGTACAGCCATATTTCTGGTTGGGGTAAATACGCCCCCAAAAAGGTAGTTACCAATTACGATTTGGAGCAGAGCCTGGACACCAGCCATGAGTGGATTGTGCAGCGCACGGGTATTGAGGCTCGGCATGTGGCGGCCGAGGACGAAACCGCCGCTACGATGGCGGTGGAAGCCTCGCGCCGGGCGCTGGCGGTGGCCGGCTTGACGCCAAAAGATTTGGACTTGATCATCGTGGCGACCTCTTCACCCGACTACTTTGTGCCCGCTGCGTCCAGTACCGTGCAAGCGATGTTGGAGGCAGACTGTCCGGCCTTTATGGTGATGACCGGTTGTACCGGCTTTGTCTACGGCCTGGTGACGGCCCACCAGTTTATCGCCACCGGGGCGTTTCAGCGCATTTTGGTGGTGGGCACGGAACTGGTGAGCCGTTTTCTCGATTGGACGGACCGCAACACCTGTGTCCTCTTTGGGGACGGGGCCGGAGCGGTTGTCGTCGAAGCCAGAACCGAAGCGCAGGGCCTGCTGGGTTTTGACCTCGGGTCTAACGGAGCGGATGGACATTTTCTGATGATGGAGGGCGGCGGTTCGGCACACCCGATGAGCCACCAGGTCATTGAGGAGGGCAAGCGCTACTTACGGATGAATGGGCGCGAAGTCTTTAAGTTTGCCAGCCGAATCTTACCTCAATCGACGGAGGCTGTTTTGGCCAAGTCAGGCCTGGCGCTCGAAGATTTGGCGCTGCTGATCCCGCATCAGGCTAATGCCCGCATCATCGAGTTGGCCACTCGCTACTTAAAAATCGATCCCCGGAAAGTTTTTGTCAACCTGCAACGCTATGGGAATACCTCCGCGGCCTCGATCCCGATTGCGCTGGTTGAAGCTTTGGAAGAAGGGCGCATTCAGGCCGGGGATAAAGTGGCGATGATCAGCTTTGGTGCCGGCCTAACCTGGGCCAGCGCCGTTTGGCAGTGGGTTGGTAACGGTAAGGAAGGGTAAGTCGTTAAGATCTGCTTCGTAAGAATTCCACGAGCGTTCGTAGGGGCAGTCCGGTGGCACCTGCGGTCAGGTAACTGCGCGGCGTGTGCCACGGGCTATCGTCATAGAACTCTCCGGCAGCAATGTCCAGATGAGCCCACGGCCAATCAGCCACAAAGTGAGTTAAGAACCGAGCCGCGTTGACGGCTGACCCCCATTTGCCTCCTTCATTTTTAACATCAGCGACCTCACTGGCGAGCTGGCGGTCATAGGCCGGGTCGAGGGGTAAGCGCCACAGGGGCTCGCCCACTTTTTGACCGGCGGCCAAAAGCGCTTCACTCAGGTGATCGTCAGTGGCAAACAGCGCGCTGGTGCGATAGCCCAGGGCATACATTTTACCGGCAGTCAGCGTGGCCACGTCGATGACGGCTTCAGGCTGGAGGCTATCGGCGTAGCAGAGACTATCGGCCAGCAGCAAGCGACCTTCAGAGTCCGGGCTGGTGACCTCAACGCTGACGCCGTTTTTGGCGGTGAAGACATCGCTGGGTTTATAGGCGGTGTCGCTGAGCCGATTTTCTCCCAGGGGGGCCAAGCCGATGATGTGTCGAGGCAGGCCGAGGGTAGCAGCCACTTGCAGGGTGCCAATGACGGCGGCGGCGCCGGCCATATCGCCTTTCATCCGGACCATGCTTTCCAGGATTTTTAAATCGTGGCCGCCGGTGTCAAAGGTTACGCCTTTGCCAATTAAAACAATGGGCCTTCTCTCAGTCGCACCCTCCGGCTTGTGTTCCAAAATGAGGAACTTGGTGGGTTCCGAGGCCCCTTGAGTGACGGCCAGGAACAAGTTCATTCCTTCTTGGCGCAGTGCTGCTTCATCGAGGACTCGACAGGCCAAGCCGACTTCGGCCGCCATCGCCTCAGCCGCGGCGACGATGGCCCTCGGGGTGGCGACGTTGCTGGGCTGGTTGACCAAATCTCGGGCCAACCAAACTGCGGCAGCGATCGCTTCCCCGCTTGTTGCTCCGGCCTGAATAGCTGCGATCTTCCCGGCGTCGAACTCGATCAGGGTTAGCTGCTCGATCTGATGGGCCTCTTTCTTTTTCTCCGCCTGTTTTATGCCTGGAGCGTTATAGCGATACAGCGCCAACAAGCTACCCTCGACGACGGCCTGGGCCGCCGCTGTCAGGTCCAACCCACCGAGGCCGCCGCCGTGGATGATGGTCGCTACGTGAGCGGCGCCCAAGGTGCGAGCTTGTTTAATGGCTGCGCCCGAGGCTTCACGCACGCCTTCGAGATCGAACGTCTTGGCCGGCCCCAACCCGACCACAATGACCCGACGCGCCGGAATCGCGCCGCGCGGGTAGAGCACCGCCGTCTCGCCCAATTTGCCCTGAAAATCGCCCAGTTGAATCAACTCGGCGATAGCGCCGGCCAGGGCTTGATTGACCACGCCGGTAGCGCCGGCCGGCTGGGTTACCCCTTCAAACAGGTTGACGATGATGGCATCGGCCTGGGTGGTTTGAATACCACCCGAGGTGACGGTGACGATTGGCTTTAAGTGATCCATAGGAAAAAAGTTGCCTTGGAATAGGTTAGTTAAAATACCGGCCGATGAAGAGCTCTAGCTTTTGCCAGGTCTCAGGCGGGACATTTTGACGTTGGCGATTGCTGATGATGGCGCTGTTCAAAGCCTGATGGCTGGGATAATCAGGTTCGGCGGCCAGCTTTTTGACAACGTTGCGGATGGCCTGTTGGGCAACTTCGACGTTGGCGTGGAGGGTGGCAATCACCGTCTCAACGCTAACCGGCGCTTCGGTTTCGTGCCAGACGTCGTAATCAGTGACGTGGGCCATGGTGGCGTAGGCGATCTCGGCCTCGCGAGCCAGAAACGCCTCCGGGATAGAGGTCATGCCGATGATGTCGCAGCCCCAGCGGCGGAAGATCCTGCTCTCGGCTTTGGTGCTAAAGCGCGGGCCCTCGATGATAACAAAATCCCCGCCAAAATGGACGGTCGCCCCGGTTTCTTGGACACCTTCGTAAACCAGCCGGCATAGATCCGGCTCAAATGGATCGGCCACGCCCAGATGGACCACGACTCCACCTTTGTAATAGGTCAGCTCACGGCTGCGGGTGCGATCGACCAGTTGGTCGGGGATGACGATGTGGCGGGGGGCGTAATCCTCGCGCAGACTGCCGCAGGCATTAACCCCGATCAGGTACTTGACCCCCAACTTTTTCATTCCCCAAATGTTGGCCTGGCTGTTGACTTCGGTGGGGCTGATGGCGTGGTGCCGGCCGTGACGCGGCAAAAAAGCGACGCGTTGCCCTTCCAGGGTACCGACAATGTAGTTGTCGGACGGGTGGCCAAAGGGGGTGGCGAGGGTCATCTCTTCCACCTCGGTCAAACCTTCCATTTTATAGAGGCCGCTGCCTCCGATGATACCGATCTTGATGTCGGTCATTAAGTTCTCCTCGTCTCTCAAATAGTTAGCCAATTATCTGTCGAATGTGCGGCGGTGTCGCGATCGGGGCCTCGCCCCACTCGATGGCCCCCAGCAGCCGCTCTTTCGCCGTCGCCAACGCCTTGGCGCTGTTGGCATGGATTGTCAGCAGTGGGTCGCCCTGGTTTAGCGAGGCGCCGATTTTGGCGTGGTGGACAATCCCGACACCGTAATCGATCGGATCGCCTTTCTTTTCTCGCCCGCCGCCCAACATCACGCCGGTCTTGCCGACTTCGGCCGCGTCGATGGCGGTGATGACGCCGCGGCGGGGGGCAGCCACGGTTTCAATCAACGGCGCGCGCGGCAACAGATCGGGGTTGTCGAGGGCGGCCTGATCGCCGCCCTGGGCCGTAATCCACGCCCCAAACTTGGCCCAAGCGGTGCCGTCCGCCAGCGAGGTAGCCAGCAGTGCCTTGGCCGTGTCGAGGTCGGCGGCCTTGCCGGCCAACTCGACCATCTTGCCGGCGATAGTCAAGCAGTGCTCGCGGAAATCCTCCGGCCCGCCGTTATGGAGTGTTTCAATGGCCTCCTTGACCTCCAAAGCATTGCCGACTGCATAACCCAACGGCTGGTCCATCGCCGCGATCACGGCCGCGACTTTACGGCCCACCCCGCGGCCAATTTCGACCATGAGCTCGGCCAGCGCTACGGCTTCAGCTTCGGTTTTCATAAAGGCGCCCCGGCCGACTTTGACATCCAAGACGATGGCATCCGCGCCGGCAGCGATTTTTTTGCTCATCACGCTGGCAGCGATGAGCGGCATGCTCTCGACCGTGGCGGTGACGTCACGCAAGGCGTAAAATTTGCCGTCGGCCGGCGCCAGGTCGGCGCTTTGGCCGGCGATGACCAGGCCGTGCCGGGCCAGCAGCTCCATAAACTGGGTGGTGGTTAGACTGACTTGAAAGCCGGGGATCGATTCTAGCTTGTCGATGGTGCCGCCGGAAAAGCCCAGCCCGCGCCCGCTCATCTTGCCGACCGGTAGTCCCTGGGCGGCGACCAGTGGTCCCACCACCAGCGAGGTTTTATCCCCGACACCGCCGGTCGAGTGTTTATCGACGACGAATGGGGCTATAGCGTGCAGGTCGAGGGTTTCACCGCTGCGGGCCATGTGCAGGGTCAGGGCGGTGGCTTCGGCGGGAGTCATGCCGTTGAGCAGTACCGCCATACACCAGGCGCTGGCTTGATAGTCTGGAATAGTGCCATTCGTGTACCCAGTGACAAAAAACTCAAGTTCCTGGCTGGTCAGTTCCAGCCCGTCTCGTTTCTTGGCAATGATGTCTACCGCGCGCAAAGCAAGTAACCTTTCCTAAAAATAATAGGGCACATTGTAGTGTCCCAAGCAAGAGATGTCAAAGCAAGACGCTAACTCAAGATCAGCGATTTGAAACTGCTGCCCGCCGGCGGAGCTTCGACCGCGAGAGTATCGGCGATGGTGGCCGCCAGATCGGCGAAGGTAGGGCGGATGCCGAGATTGAAGCCGGCTTTAACCGGGCGACCGGTGATGAGCAGCGGCACGTACTCGCGAGAGTGATCGGTGCTGGGGGTGGTCGGATCGTTGCCGTGATCGGCGGTTAGAACCAGGATGTCGTCTTCGCGCAGCGCGTCGAGAATCTCGGGTAGTCGCTGATCAAACTCAACTAGGGCCTGGGCATAACCGGCGGGATTATTGCGGTGACCGAACTTCGAGTCGAAATCGACCAGGTTGGTCAAAATCAGGCCGCGCTCGCGGCTTTGGCGCATAGCCTGGAGCGTCTTGTCAACGCCGTCCTGATTATCCTGGGTGTGGACCGCGGCGGTGATGCCCTGACCGACAAAGATATCCTCAATTTTGCCGACGGCGTAAACCATATGCCCGGCGGCCTTCAGCGAGTCGAGCAGGGTCGGTTGGGGTGGCAAAACCGAGAAATCGTGCCGGTTGGCGGTGCGCTCAAAATGGCCCGGGCTGCCGACAAACGGCCGGGCAATGATCCGGCTGACTTCGTGCTCGCCGCGCATAATTTCCCGGGCGATGCGGCAGATCCGGTATAGCTCTTCAACCGGAATTAGCTCTTCGTGGGCCGCGATTTGAAAGACACTATCGCCCGAGGTGTAGACGATTGGCCGGCCGGTACGGAGATGCTCCTCGCCCAACTCGTCGATGATGACCGTGCCGGAGGCGGGATAGTTGCCTAACCAGCCGCGCCCGATCTCGGCGGCGAAGCGATCCATAATCTCGGCCGGAAAGCCATCAGGATAAAGCGGAAACGGTTGATCGAGCTGAATCCCCATTAGCTCCCAATGGCCGGTGGTTGTATCTTTCCCGGCCGAGACTTCGGCCATCTTACCGTAAACCGCCATGGGCGCGAACTGGGGCCGCACACCTTCCAGGATGGCGATGTTGGCCAGCCCCATCTTCTCCAAGTGGGGCAGAGGCAAGCCGCCGACAGCCCAGGCGGTGTTGCCCAGGGTGTGGCTGCCTACATCGCCGTATTGAGCTGCATCGGGCAGCTCGCCAATACCGACGCTATCCAAAACGATAACAATGAAACGGTTGACTGCCATAATATATCCTCATTTCTCAAGTTGGCTTGTCATAAACCCAAAGACTGAGGGCTTTCGTTGACAACTTGGCATAGTTATGTTATAGTCAAGTTGTTATGTAATCCTATTATGTAAATTATTTGTCCATAGTTTTGAACGAGCGCACCGTGGCTGCACCGCCTAAAAAATTTTCATCCCTGCAACGGGTTAACGAACTGAATACCCTGACCCGAGCCAAATATCCGATTATTTACATCGTCTCTTGGGAAGAGAGACGGATTGAAGATATTTTGCGGCAGGTAGCGCACAGCCGGCGGAAAAAGCTATACGACTGGACGTTGACCAACGGCATTATGCCGCTCGATGTGGTCCAGCAAGAACCGATCGATCCGGCCACGCGGGATCCGCTGGCTGCCCTTGATTTTGTGGCCAATTCAAGAGAAGCGGCTATTTTTGTCCTCAAAGACTTCCATCCCTTCCTTGATACCAACCGCGGTGGGCCGGACCAGGCCGTTATTGTGCGCCGACTGCGAGACATTACCAATGAGCTAAAGGAAAGTCGGAAGACCCTCATCATTCTCTCGCCCATTCTCCGCTTTCCCAGTGATCTGGAAAAAGATATCACTCTCCTGGATTACTCGCTGCCGACGCTGGACGAGTTAGAGACGTCTCTGGACCGCGTCGTCCGTTCGGCGCGAGAGATTGCCGGAGTCCAGATCAAGATGGAGGGTGAAGAGCGCGAGCGGGTCCTCAAAGCGGCGCGTGGCTTAACCTGCCTGGAGGCAGAGAACGTCTTTGCCAAGAGTCTGGTGATGGGCCGCAAGCTCGACCTCAACATTATTATTGCCGAGAAAGAGCAATTGATCAACCGCTCGCAGGTGTTAGAGTACTACGAATCGGTCGAGGGATTCTCGTTTGTGGGTGGGTTGGGGTTGGTCAAGCAGTGGTTGCGCAAGCGGGGCATGGCTTTTACCGAGAAGGCGCGGCGCTTCGGTCTACCTGAGCCGAAAGGCCTGTTGCTGCTTGGGGTGCAGGGCGCGGGCAAAAGTCTGTTGGCCAAGGCAGTCGCCAGCCAGTGGCAGTTGCCGCTGCTGCGCCTCGATTTAGGCCGGGTGTTCAGCGAGTTGGTCGGTTCATCGGAGCAGAATATGCGCCAGGCGCTGCGGCTGGCTGAGAACGTGGCTCCGTGCGTGCTGTGGCTCGATGAGATTGAAAAAGGCTTGGCCGGCTCGACCGGTTCCGGTAACTCGGACGCCGGGACGTCGGCCCGGGTGTTTGGCAGCCTGCTGACCTGGATGCAGGAGAAAAACTCGCCGGTGTTTGTGATCGGTACCGCCAACGACATCTCCGCCCTGCCGCCCGAAGTGCTGCGCAAGGGCCGCTTTGACGAAATCTTTTTCGTCGATTTGCCGCAACTGCCGGAACGGCGGGAAATCTTTGTCATCCATTTGGCCCGGCGCGGTCGAGACGCGTTGAACTATGACCTCAACGGCCTGGCCGTGGCGACAGAAGGCTTTAGCGGCGCCGAAATCGAGCAAGTGATCATCGATGGCCTGTATGATGCCTTTGAAAATGAGCGTGATTTAACCGATCAAGATCTCTTTACTAACATTCAAGACACTGTCCCGCTGTCCAAGACGATGGAGACAAAAATTACCGCTCTCCGTCAATGGGCGCGCAAGCACGCTCGACCCGCTTCAGCCCCACCCGAACCTCAGCCAGTCATACCGGCTCATAATGGTTTGCGGCAGATGGAGTTGGGGTAAGCTCACAATTGTCAATGAGCAATTATCAATGTTAAATGGTTACACAAGCACTCAGAGGGCCGCACAGCCTGTATCGACGTTACCAAGCGCTCCTTGAGAGTGCCTTGACAGCGGCTGCATTTGCGGTGGTCGTCGCCCTAACTCTTGATAAGGCCGCGGTCTACCCTGATAAATGGCTGCTGGTCATTGGCATTGGACTGGCGGTAGTTGGGATTCGCTGGCCGCTACTGGCCTATAGCGTGGCCGTGGTCCTGTTGACCTACCCGGTCTTCTTGATTAACTTTTATCTGGCCGTGCTTTTTCTGGCGGTCAGCGCTTTAGGGCACCGGCTGTTTGTGCATTTTTTTGGGGCCACGACGCTGGTCTTAGCTACGCCCTTTTTGGCGGAATACCAGCTTCATTGGCTGGTACCCATTTTGGGCGGGCTGTGGTGGGGTGGGGCAACCGGTGCCTGGGTGGGCGGGTTGTCGGTGATGTGGCTGAAGATGCTGGCCGGCATGGGCGGACTCAATATCGATCTGCTGGCGATTGCCGGCACCGGCCTTGACCTGCAAGCAGTCGCCGCTAATTTTGCGACCGCTAACTCGCTGGAGACGCTGCTGCTGCTCATCGAACCTTTTGCCGCCGAGTCGAGCGTGATCCTGTACAACCTGTTGCAGTTGCTCGGTTTTGCCCTGGCGGGTGGGCTGGTGGGCCTACTGGCCTGGCGACGATGGGTGAAGTACAGCGCGCCGTGGTCCATTATGGTCGTTACGGCTGCCGGCGGCTTAATTATGCTGGCGACGATGGTGGGGTTGCCTTACTGGCTGAACGAAGCCGTGGCCGAGTCGACCGTCTTGGCCACGCAGGATCCGGTGGCGCCGTTGTTCTCCTTAATGATAGTGATTGTGGTGGGGACCACGGTTTATACTTTGCGAGAGTCGCTAGATTTACCGGTGGCACCCAAGCGAAAGGTCAAGGTGACGGCTCGGCCGGCAGCGCCAAAGTCGTCGCGGCGGTGGTTCACGCGCCAACCCAGCCAACCGGAGCTGCTCGAAGAGGGTGAGCCGGTGCGCCGGCCGGTGCGGGTACCTCACCAAAGTGAGCTGCCGGAATGGGAACCACCTAAGAAAGACTCGGGCTTGATCATGCTGGAGATAGACTAGTTCAATGACTTCATCCCTCCGTCAAGTCGATCAAGAGAAGCACAAAGTCCGCCGCCGAGCTACCAGCAAAGGCCTGAGTTTTGGGCCGATTGCCACAGCCATAACGGTGGGCATTGTAGCTATTTTGGTGGGTGTCACCTTCATTGGGGACTGGTTGCGTATCCCCCAAATCGCGGCGGAGGCTTCACCGACAATCATCTCGCCAAATGGCGATCAAGCTCAGGACTCAACCAATTTTAGCTACACCCTGAATGAGGATGCCGAGGTAACGGTCCAGGTGTTGGACCAGCACGGTCGCCTAATCCGAACCCTGCTAGCCCGGGAATTCCAGACGCGGGGCCAGCATGTCGCTATCTGGGATGGTCGCAACGATCTGGGCCAATACGTGGAGGACGGTCAGTATCAAATTCAAGCCACGGCTCGGGGCACGGTGCGGGCCAGTAGCCAGGCCGCCAATGTCACCGTCGATACGCAGCCGCCCCTGTTGCGATTAGCTAACCTCGAGCAGGTGACGCGTGTGCGTGACGCTAACCTGACCGTTGAAGGGCTGACTGAGCCAAACGCTGTGGTCCAACTTAGCGGTGATTTAGCCACAGTTCTGGTGGATGCTGACGGTCGCTTTAGCATCAAACGGCAGTTGGCCGAAGGCTCCAATATTATTGAGGTGTCGGCCACCGACTCGGCCGGCAACGTCGCCACTATTTCGCGCGAGGCGATTCTCGTCACCCGTCCACCGGAGGTGACCATCACCAGTCCGGCCAACGGTGCCTGGACCAATGAGAGCCTGCTTCAGGTGGCGGGGACTCTTCCGCCTGGCGCAAGCCTGCGCATTAACGGGCAGGAAGCAGTGGTGGATGCTCAGGGTGGATTCAACCGCGAGGTCATACTTCAGGAAGGCGAAAATCTACTGCGGATTGAAGCTACGGATGACGTGGGTAATATCACTTCTCAGGAAATTTTGGTCCGGCGCAAAACGTCCGCACCGGTGCTGACGGTTAACATCGAGGAAGGCGAGGTGTTTCAGCAGCCGGAGATTCAGGTTATCGGCAAGACCGATGCCGGGGCCAAGCTGACGGTTGGTGGGCAGGTGGTGCCGGTCAGCTCGTTGGGCGAGTTCCAGACGACGGTGAATTTGCTCAACGGGGAGAACCTGCTTGATGTGGTCGCGCAGGATCAGGCCGGTAACACGAGTCGCTTGCAGCGCCGGATAAACTTCAACGTCTCCGCCCCTGAGTCGGAGGTTGCACGAGTGATGCGCAACCTGCCCGATCTGTCGATGTATTTTGTGCCGGTGCTGATCGCTTTGCCCATTCTGCTGATCCTGGCCTACGTGTTGACGCGGCCTGTCTCGCTGATTGTCTCAGCCGAGAGCAGCAGTTTTAGGCCGGGGCTGCCGGAAGAGGGCCGTTTCATGCGGATGTCGATCGACCTATCCAAACCGGCTCGTACGACGGTGGAGATCAGAGACCAGCGAGGCAATACGGTCGCGACGCTCTTGCACCGCCGCCACCGGAGCAGTGGCCAGCATGCCCTACATTGGGATGGTTATGACGATTTTGGCCGGGTGGTGCCGCCGGGAGAATACGCGGTCAGCGCTTCGGCTGCAACTACGGGCGGTACGGTCCATGGTTCGCTCAATATCTCGATTGTGCCGGACCACGCCGTACATCGCCAATATTTACGGAGTGCCCCCTATCAAGACGAGGGTTACGTCATCGACCGCGGCACGGGTAGCGCGGTCAAAACAACCACCTCCGCAAGAGGCCGTCGACGTTAAACCAGCGGACGATAGGTTAGCACGTTTTGAAAAAAGCGGTTCGGCGGGGAGCCGCTTTTTTCTTTTTACGAAACATCGGCCAGCAAGTCTACTTCCGGTAAAGTAAAAAAGAATTCACTTCCTCGACCGATCTCGCTTTTGACGCCAACATGGCCGCCCAGTTTTTCGACGATGCGCCGGACGATTGACAAGCCCAGGCCGTGGCCGGGAACTGAAAACTTGTTGAGGCGGCTGAATTCGACAAAGAGGCTGCCTTGGGCTTCGGAGGTGAGGCCGGCGCCGTTATCGCGAACCCAGAAACGGATCATTTGATCGCTTTGCAGGGTTGCGCCTAACTCCAGCCGAGGGGGTTGGCCGCCATATTTGATCCCATTGCTAACGTAGTTAATCCACACCTCTTCGACCCAAGGCGCATAGCCCAGCACCATGGGCCAGGTTTTGGGCATAACGATTTCGGCCTTGTACTCTTCAATCATCGGTTGGAGGCGGCTTTGGACCTGGTAAATGATATCTTCCATAACCAGCGGCTCGCGCTGGGTCTCACTTTTTCGGACTCGAGCCAGCAGGAGCAGCTCGCTGATGATGCTTGAGGCTTTGTAGGCAGCTTCTTTGGCAATCTCGGCCGACTCGCGAATCTCGGCTTCGTCCAGTTGGGCAAAGTCCTGGATAATATAATCGGTATAGCCGATCACCGTACTAATGGGGTTTTTGAGGTTATGGGCCACGGTGTGGGCAAAGGAGTCCAACTCTTCGTTTTGGCGGCGAAGAGCCTCTTCCATGCGCTTGCGTTCGGCTATGTCATCTTGGGCGGCTTGATAAAGGCGAGCATTTTCGATCGCGATAGCGCCGGCGGCGGCAATGGGCTCCAGGAGATTGAGTTCTTCTTGACTGAGACGGTTAGGCTCCGTATCGACCAGATTAAGCACGCCGATAATGCCGTTGCGGGTGCGTAGCGGCAGGCTCAAGACTGAGCGGAATCTAATACCCGACACTTCATCCACCAGCTTGAAGTGGCGCTGGTCCTGGTCGGTATCGGGCACGATGATGGTCTCACCGGTTTTGGCGGCGCGTCCGGCTAGCCCTTGACCTTCGGCCAGCCGCCAGCCGATCACGGTATCACTGCCCAAACCAATAGCGTGCTGGCAAACCAATTCGCCGGTTTGCGGCAGGCGCAACCAGAAGGACGTAGCCGTAATATTGAGCAGGTTATGCATCCCGCTCAGCACCGTTTCCAAAACAGTGGTGAGATCCAGCGTCGAGGTCAGGAGCTGCGTGGCCTGATTGATCAGGGCTAGCTCGCTGGTTCGGTGCTGGAGGATATCTTCAACCCGCCTCCGTTCGGCAATCTCTTGTTCCAGCGCGTTGTGTTCTTGGTTAGTCACGATTGTAACGGTGAGTTCTTAATGCATCTGACTCAAACCGAAGTTTAGCGCAATACGGAAAAGAGAGCAAGGAGAGTGGGCTGGAAGTGGGAAGATTATTAGCTACTCACCGGCCATTCGTGCCATTCGTCAGTAAATTCTCGGCGATCTTAGCCGAGGAGAGAACGCCGGGCAGACCGGCGCCGGGATGCGTGCCCGCGCCCACGAAATAGAGGTTGTCAAACTCCTCGGAGCGGTTATGCGGCCGGAACCAGGCTGACTGGGTCAGCGTGGGCTGGACGGAAAAAGCCGAACCGAGATAGCTGTTGAGGGTGTTTTTGAAGTGAAGCGGGTCGATATAGTGTTCGGCGATAATGTTTTGGCGCAGATCGGGGAGGTAGTTCTCTTCCAGAAAGCCCAAAATGGCGTCTTTGTACGGCTCGGCCGCTTTGGTCCAATCGACATTACCTTGCAAGTGGGGTACCGGTGACAGCACGTAGAAAGCCTCACAACCCTCGGGGGCGATGGAAGGATCACTGATGGTGGGCATATGAAGATAGAGCGAGAAGTCATCGGGCAGGACCTTCTTTTTGAAGATGTCGTCCAGCAACTCTTTATACCGCTGGCTGAGAATGATATTGTGGTGGGCCAAATTCTGGTCAAGATAACGCCGTTTCGTCCCAAAATAGATGACAAAAAGGGACATGCTGTACTTCATCCGCTTAACCCGGCTGTCGGTGTAGGTGCGCCGGTACTGAGCCGGAATCAAGTTGAGGTAAGTGTAAGCCACATCACCGTTGCAGACTACGGCGTCGGCGCTGTATAGCGAACCGTCAGCCAGCCGGATGCCTTTCACCCGGCGGCGATCATCAATCAAGATCTCGCTGACTTCGGCGTTGAGATGAATCTGGCCACCTAATTCCGTAAAGAGCTGACCCATGGCCTTGACGATGGCCCCGGTGCCCCCCAACGCATAGTGGATACCCCACTCTCGTTCCAAGTAGTGAATCATAGCATAGATCGAGGGCGAGTCGAAGGGATTGCCACCGATGAGGAGAGGGTGGAAGGAGAAGCAGCGGCGCAGAAATTCATCTTGAATGTACTGCGAAGTATACTTGTAGACGCTCAAATAAGACTGCAATTTAATCAAGTCGGGCGTTACTTTGGCCATATCCCAGAAGGAGAGAAACGGCTTATCGGCCAGTTCAACAAACCCTTTCTGGAAAATGGCCTTGGTGGTGCCCATAAAGCGCTGGTAGCCCTCTCGGTCGGCCGGGTTCCATTTTTCAATCTGAGAGAGGATGAACTGCTCATCATCGTTATAGTCAAAATAACGGCCTTCGTGGTTGAAGATGCGGTAAAACGGGTCACACGGGACAAAGGTGATGTAATCCTCGCGCCGGCGACCGGCAACTTCAAAGAGCTCATCAAATAGAAAAGGCACGGTAATGACCGTTGGCCCGCTATCGAATTTAAAGCCGTTGATGTCGTAAACGTAAGCCCGACCACCCAATTTGTCCCGCTTCTCAAAAAGTTCTACTTGGTGGCCTTTCGCCGCTAAACGGATGGCAGCCGCCAAACCGCCAAAGCCGCTGCCAATGACGACAATTTTTTTCTTCATGGTTATACCTGTTTGGATTCGCTCAAAGTCGAAGTTAGAGGCCAGCCTGTGGCCAACTTAGCTTTGAGGTTTAATCCGGATTGATTTAGTGGATAGGCTGCTTGATTTTGACGCGCTTACTTTCAAGCCAAAGGCTGGGCAACATCTTTAGTTTCTTCCAGGTGTTAACGTAGCTGCGTCGGGTAAAAACATTATAGTCGGCCGCTTCGATGTCGGCCAAGATCGCTTCGTAGAGGCGCGCGGCGGCGGCAATGGCCAAACGCCCATCCGGATCGAGCAGGGCGATGCCGGGGCAGGCTTCGGCGTACAGCCGGCGATTGCGTTCGATCTGGAAGCGCATAAACTCGCGCCAGCGATGATCGACTTGACCGCGGGCCAGATCGGCCTCTGTCAGATTGAAAGCTTCCAACTCGGCGGTGGGTAAGTAGACCCGGTCCACGTTCCAATCCTCGCCCACATCACGCAGGATGTTGGTTAGTTGGAGCGCCACGCCCAGTTTAATGGCGTAGGGAATGGCTTCGTGGCCGGCAAAGCCGATAATGTGCATGCTCATCAGCCCCACCGTCGAGGCTACGCCATAGGCATAGGTGGTTAAATCCGCAAACGTTTCGTAGCGAGTCTGAACCAAATCGCGCGCGACTCCATCGATCAACTGTTCGGCGTATCGGTGCGGAATTTTAAAGCGATGGCGAGTATCGAGCCAGGCGATAGCGACCAAATCGCTGGCGGCGGGATGGACCATCGCCACCCGACGCCGCCAGTGACCCAGGGCTAATTCATTGTCGGTGATGGTCCGGTCATCGACCAGATCATCGGTGGTGCGGCAAAAAGCGTACAGAGCCCGGGCCGCGCGGCGTTTGTCCGCCGGCAGTAAAGCCGAGGCCAAATGAAACGACTTACTGTGTTGGGCAGTAATTTCTCCACAATGAGCATAGGCTTTTTCCAAAAGTGCATCGCTAGACGCATGCTTATGTTCGCTTTGATCCACGGCTCCATGGTGATGAGCTTCATAAGCCAGCGACAGCAATCGCTGTTCCCACGCGTGTGTTTGCATACCGCGCTCGTCCTCTGTTCAAGATTTGGTCTTCACTTTGTCTAGAAACCGATGGCCCTATAGTACCTTGTTAGGTCGATTTTGTCAAGATTTTATCGACAAAATATTGACAAAACTATGAGGTCATGGTACGTTCTTGCATACATTTATAACCCATTTGATCAGTTTAACCGGTTGGTATCGATTATTACTACGTAACTATGGCTAGATTGAATTCATTCATTAGGCCAAACTTAGACAAAAGTAGAGTGTTGTTGAAAGTAAAAAAACGAGGAGCGGAATGACATACTTTGGCTTTTTGGTCTTGTTTTTGGGACCACCACTTTTGATCATCGCCCTGTTGACCTGGCGGGATCAGGTCCGCCGCCGGTCTATACCGGCTGATTTTCGAAACTGGGCGCCTTGGTTTGCGATCGTCGCTCATGTAGTGGCGGCGCTTCTTTACACCACGCCGTGGGATAACTATCTGGTGGCGACCGGAGTCTGGTATTACAATCCGGATCTCGTCTCCGGCATTGTGCTCGGCTGGGTCCCGCTCGAGGAATATTGTTTCTTTGTCCTCCAAACGGTGCTGACCGGCCTGTGGGTCGTTTACTTGATTCGACACCTCAAGCCGGTGCCGCCGTTGTTATCCAATTATGGTCGGGAGCGTTGGGCCGCTCTTGGCTTGTTAAGCCTGGTCTGGCTCGGTATGGCCGCCATCCTGGTCACCGGTTGGGCGCCGGGAACCTACCTGGCCCTCGAGCTGACCTGGGGGCTTATCCCCGTTATGGTGCAAATCGGCTTTGGCGGAGACATCCTGTGGCGGCATTGGCGCATTGTTTTGCTTGGTATTATCCCGCCTGCGCTCTATCTCAGTGCCGCCGATGCCGTGGCTATCACCGCCGGCACCTGGACGATCGATCCGGCTCAGTCGCTGCAAATTTTTTTGGGTGGCATCTTACCCATCGAGGAGTTTGTCTTTTTCCTGCTGACCAACACGCTGGTTACCTTGGGCATGCTTCTGGTGATGGCCGTTCAAAGTCAGGAGCGGGTGGAGAGCTGGTGGCGGCAACGAAGACCGGCCGGTTTGACAGCAGGCTCTAAAAATGTAAAACGTCAAATGTCGTGAGCATGTACCAGCCTAAACCCTTTCAAGGCGAAGAACACCGCTCGTTCATGTGGAACGGTGGTCCGGCTGCGGCCTTGCTTGTCCACGGTTTTCCCGGCACCGCCGCTGAACTCCGGCCTTTGGCTATGGCTTTGCATCAGCAAGGTTGGACTACCCGCGGCCTGCTTTTGCCCGGTTTCGGCCCTGAGTTTGAGACGTTGTTTGATCGTCAGCAAAGCGAGTGGTCGGCAGCATTAAGCCAAGCCGCAACGGAACTGAAACGTCTGTACTCGCCGGTAGTTTTGATTGGCTATTCGATGGGGGCCGCCTTGGTCCTCCAAACGGCTGTTGAGCAGAGGCCGGATGGGTTAATCCTGCTGGCCCCTTTTCGGCGTCTGGGGGCGGCCTGGCAGGAATGGATTGGCTTCTTGCTGAAGCCTTTCTTTCGCCACGTATATCCCTTCAGAAGATCCAATTTCTCCGACCGGCAGGTACGCGACACAATTTTAACGTTTTTTCCCGGGCTGGATTTAGCCGAAACTCGCACGCAACAGTGGCTGCGAGATCTACGGGTGCCAGTCCGAGTTTTTGAGCAACTCAATCAAGTTGGTAAGATTGGACTACGGGTTGCCCCTCGGGTAGATACGCCGACTCTGCTCATTCAGGGGCTGCAAGATGAAGTTGTTCGGCCGGAGCATAGCCGGGCTTTAAGCCAATGCTTCCTTGGGCCGGTTCGCTACCTAGAAGTTGCGTCCGGGCATGATTTGCTCAATCCCCATCACGCTGCCTGGCCGCTCATCCAGAAGACCATACTCGAGTTTGCCGATATGGTTCGGCAAACTGCCCACCAGCCGATGGATCCCCGTTGAGGCTCAATAGGGTCGTTAACCCTGGGTGCCCGGATAAGAGGAGACCGGTGGCAAAGTTTGCCCGTAGTCTGGCTGAATATTACTATCGAATAAGGATTTTGGCTATTGTTTCGCCAACAGTTTACTCCTATAACCGACGGACCGCTGGCCAGTTTACCCTGGGTGGTCGGCCGCTGGTTCTCCGCCGTGGATCGAGTCTATCTGGGGCTGCTGAGCCTGTGGCTGTTTTCAATGGTTACTTTGCCGATTGCCAAGTGGGTATGGGGGCCAGAAGTTCTAATCCGGATTATCCCGCTGAGTACAGTTCTGCAGGTGGGCCTGGTGCTCTGGGTGGTGCTGCAAGCTTGGGGCCCCAGACCCACGATTCAGGCTACGCTTTTAGTGACGGCCGCCACCTTGATCATCGAAGCCGTCGGCACAGCGACCGGCTTCCCCTTTGGCGATTACACTTACACGGAGGCCCTGCAACCCCAACTCTTGCACGTCCCGCTGTTGATCCCCCTGGCCTGGCTCATGATGCTGCCGGTCGCTTGGGCAGTCGCCCGGCAAATTACCGGTCAGACAGCAGGCTGGCGGTTTGTGTCCATAAGCGCGCTGGCAATGACTGCCTGGGATCTCTTCCTTGATCCGCAAATGGTGGCCTGGGGCTTTTGGGTTTGGCACCAGCCGGGCGCCTACTTTGGTATTCCGTGGCTCAACTTTGCCGGTTGGTTTCTGACGGCCGCTGTTGTCACGCTGTTGGTTCGGCCGCAACCGGTGCCCGTTGCTCCTTTGCTGCCGATTTTCGGCATCGTCTGGTTCTTGGAAACCTTTGGCCTCTTCTTTTGGTGGAATTTGCCCGGCCCGGCCCTGGTGGGTGGGGTGGTGATGGGCAGCCTTTTACTGTGGGCCAGTTTGGCCAAACCGGCTTGGGCGACGCCGCCGCCGGAAAAACGCCGGCCTGTCCACAGCCAGGGTGAGCGGGCAGCCGCTGGGCCCGAGGAAGCCCGTTAATGGTCACGCTCCTTTGGGCGCTCGGCGGCTTTATCCTTGGCTCACTGCCCTTCTCCGTCTGGTTGGGACAACTGGCTCTGCGCACTGATATTCGCCGGTATGGGGATCACAATCCCGGTGCGTTCAACGTCATGCGGGCCGGTGGACCGGCTTTAGGCTTGCTGGCTGTCTTCCTGGATATTATGAAGGGAGCGCTGCCGGTTGGGTTAGCCTGGTATTGGGCTGGGCTGAGCGGTTGGTCGTTGGGGCCCATTGCTCTGGCCCCGGTGTTGGGCCACGCTTTCTCGCCGCTGCTGAAGTTTCAAGGCGGTAAGGCTATCGCGACGACCTATGGTATCTGGATCGGCCTGCTGACCTGGGAAGCTCTGATCGTGACGGTTGGGCTGCTGGCCGTTTGGTACGTCCTCAACCGAGTCGATGCCTGGTCGGTTATCTTTGCGATGGTCTGCTTCTTGGGCTATCTGCTGTGGACGGACCGGGGTTTGCCGCTTTACACCCTGTGGCTAGGGAACTTTCTGGTCTTGGTCTGGAAGCATCGGGCCGATTTGATCCAGCGGCCCGGCCCGCGGCCCTGGCTGCGAAAGCTGGTTCGCCTGTGATCCTTTTGTTCACCTTTGTGACGGTGATGTTGGCCGGGATGACCGGCATTGCGGTAATCAATGCCTTAACTTTCCCTCGGCTCAAGGAAGTTCAACCGGACTGGAAGCTCGACTCCAAAACTGAAAGTCCCCCAAGCCCCCCGGCCAACATTGGGCCTCTGGTCTCGATTCTCATCCCCGCTCGCAACGAAGCCGCCGTCATTGGCTCGACGGTCCGCCGGCTGCTGGCTCAATCCTATCCCAATTTTGAAGTAATTATTCTCGATGACCAGTCGACCGACGGGACCGCCGAGCAGGCCTGTCGGGCCGGGCAGAACGATAGCCGGCTGCAAGTAGTGCCCGGAACGGGGCTGCCGCCCGGTTGGCTGGGTAAGAACTGGGCCTGTGCCCAATTGGCCCGACGCGCCCGCGGGGAGTGGTTGGTCTTCGCCGACGCCGAGGTGCAGTGGGCGCCTGAAGCACTGACCGGCCTGCTGGCCGAAATCGAGCGGAGCCGGGCCGAGGTCATCACGGTCTGGCCGACCCAACAAACCGAGGGTTGGAGCGAGCGCCTGGTGGTGCCGCTGATGGCCCTGGCAATTGTCGGCTACTTGCCGCTGCCGCTGGTGCATTACACTGCCTGGCCCTCGCTGGCCGCGGCCAATGGCCAATGTCTGGCCTTCCACCGCGCGGCTTACGAACGGGTGGGCGGCCACGCCTCGGTGCGGGGTGAGGTGCTGGAGGATGTCCTGCTGGCACGGCGGGCCAAAGCGGCCGGCTTGCGGCTGCGCATGGCCGACGGCGGCGGGCTGATCGGCTGCCGGATGTACCGCTCCTGGTCGGCGGTGCGCGAGGGCTTTGCCAAGAATGTCCTGGCCGGCTACGGGCACAGCATTCCGTTCTTGCTGTTGGCGACGATTTTTCATTGGCTGGTGTTTCTGGGACCGTGGGTCTGGCTGGTCAGTGGCTCATTTGGGGTGCGGGTGCCGCGCTGGCCCTGGTGGCCCCTGTCACTGGTGGGACTGGGCGTGGGGGTACGTGGTTTGACGGCGGCAGTGACCCGCCAGCGGTGGCTCGATGCCCTGCTGATGCCCGTGTCGGTGCTGCTGATGACAATTATCGCCGCCCAATCGGTTTACTGGCAACTCCGCTACGGTGGACCGCAGTGGAAAGGGCGGACGGTGAGGAAGAATGGAAGATTGGAAGGTTGGAGGACTGGAGGGCTGGAGGATGGGAAGGCTGGGCATGGTTGAAAAGTTGGAAGATGAGGGCTGGAGAGTTGGAAGATTAGATGGCTGGAAGATCGGAGAGCTGAGGACGGGAAGGTTGGGGAACGAAACGATTGTTCATTGTTCATTGTTCATTGTTAATGGCCACCTGGAGGAAGGGTGAGGCGAGTGTCTGAGCCGGTTGTGGTGGTGGGGGCGGGGATGGGCGGGTTGAGCGCGGCGATCCATCTGGCGGCCGCTGGTGAGCGCGTGATTGTGGTGGAGCAAAATCCAACGGTCGGCGGCAAGATGAGCGAGGTGCATCAGGCCGGCTTCCGCTGGGACACAGGGCCGTCAGTCATCACTATGCGCCACGTGTTTGAGGCGCTGTTTGCCACCGCCGGCCGGCGCCTGGAAGATTACCTGACCCTTTTGCCGGTCGAGCCGCTGACTCGCTACTTCTATCCTGACGGGGTGGTCCTCGATATCAGCAGCGATCCGGCGAGGATGGCGGCACAACTGGCCCGGTTGGATGAGCGAGACATCGCCGGTTATCGGGCCTATCTGGCCTACGCCGAACGCCTGCACCGGCTGACCAGCCCGGTCTTTATCTATGACCGGCCGCCGACCTGGCGCAGCTTCTGGCGGGGACCGCCTCAGCACGCCTTTCAAATCGATCCTTTCCGGACGATGGACCGGGCGATCCGCAGTTTTGTCCGCTCGCCCCATTTACGCCAACTGCTAGGCCGTTTTGCCACCTACGTCGGGGCGAGCCCGTATCAAGCGCCGGCTACCCTCAATGTCATCGCCCACGTCGAGTTGAGCGGTGGGGTCTGGTACCCGCAAGGGGGCGTTTACGCCTTGGCTTGGGCCCTGGCCCGGCTGGCCCAGGAGTTGGGCGTCGAGCTCCGGACTAACTGTGCTGTCGAGCAGATTTTGGTCAAGCGCGGCCGGGCGACCGGCGTGCGGCTGGCTGATGGCGGTCTGGTCGAGGCCAAAGCCGTCGTCGCCAACGTCGATGTCGCTACCGTCTACGACCGGCTGCTGCCGCCAGAGGTCGGCGCCGCCCGCTTGAAGCGGCTGGTCCGGTTCGAACCTTCTTGCTCCGGCTTCATTCTACTGCTGGGGGTCGAGCGCCAGTTCCCCGAACTGGCCCACCACAACATCTTTTTCTCCGGCGACTATCCCCGCGAGTTCGACCGGATCTTTCGCCAGGGCCTGCCGCCCGATGAGCCGACGATCTACGTGGCCATTACTGCCAAGACTGATCCTCAGCACGCCCCGCCGGGAAGCGAGAACTGGTTTGTGTTGGTCAATGCGCCGGCCTTAGGGGCTAGTTTTGATTGGCAAAGTGAGGCAGCCTCGTATCGCGAGTTGGTCCTGGCGCGATTGGCCGGTT
This sequence comes from uncultured Chloroflexota bacterium, assembly GCA_937864185.1. Classification (GTDB taxonomy): domain Bacteria; phylum Chloroflexota; class Anaerolineae; order 4572-78; family J111; genus JAGRBY01. The sequence goes on along the minus strand of CALMIS010000194.1, from coordinate 2,707 downwards.
TTGGAGTCGAGGTGCGGCCGCATGTGCGCTTTGAAAAAATTTTGACTCCACTCGATTTGGCCGACTCGACCGGGGCCTGGCGCGGCGCGCTCTACGGGGCTTCCTCCAACAGCCGCTGGACGGCCTTCCGCCGTCCGCACAACCGAGCTAAAGATGTCGCCGGTCTCTACTTTGCCGGTGGCACAACGCATCCCGGCGGCGGCGTGCCGATGGTCACCTTATCCGGCAAAGTGGCGGCCGAGTTGGTGCTGGAGGATTTGTCTCGAGCAGAACCGTTAAAATCGCCACCATCGCTTCGACAAGTCTTTTAGCACAACCTGGGCAGCATTGCGGCCCGCGGCGCCCATGATGCCACCGCCCGGGTGGGTGCTGGCCCCGGTTAAGTAAAGCCCCTTGACCGGCCCGCGATAGCCGCTCAGCGTCAGGGCCGGACGGAGCAAAAACATCTGATCGATCGACATGTCTAAGTGCATCACATTGCCTCGATACAGCCCCAACTCTCGCTCCAGATAGAGCGGCGTCTCAACCAACTGGCCGATCACGGCCTGTGACACGTTGGGCGCATACTCGGCCAGAGTGGCCAGCATCCGATCCGCCTCACGCTGGCCGATTTCGTCCCAGCTTTGGCCTGACGCCAACTCATACGGATAGTATTGGCCCCAGACAAACATGGTATGTTTGCCCGGTGGCGCCAACGTCGGGTCGGCGGCGGAGAAGGTCATTGTGATCAAGGCCGGCCTTTGGGAAGGCCGCCCGCGCAAATAATCGCCGTAGGCTTGCTCCAGGTAGGTCAAATCAGGACAGATAAACTGCAAGGCTCGATGCTGCGGCCCAGCTCCGTTAGGGCTGGGCAAGGCGCTGTAGTTGGGCAACTCGTCTACCGCGTAGCGGACCACCATGCCAAAGCCGTTGCCGATGCGGCTGGCGCTGAGCAGGTTCCGGGTCTGAGCCGGCAGGTTGGCGCCGTTGAGGAGTTGCAAGGTGGTGTGGATATGGGCTCCGGAGATAACCACATTGGCCGTCAGCCGTTCGCCGGTATCGGTCTCCACGCCGACAGCCTGGCGGCCTTTTAGCAGAATGTGGGCCACCGGCGTTGAAGTTCTAATCTCGCCGCCATGCGCTTTGATCATCCGGGCCAGGGCCTGGGTCAGCATCCCTGAGCCGCCACGAGGCCGTTTCATTCCAGTGACGTGGTACATCGGGTGCCACAGGGCAAAGGGAGCCGACAGCGGCTCGCCGGGCGGAGGGCCGGACTGGGCCGCCATCCAAGCGATAACGGCCTGGACTTTGGGACTCTTGAATGACTGCCGCAGCACTTGACCGTAGCCGCGCAGGATATCGCTTAAGCGTTCCCAGTTGCGCGAGCCCAGCCCACTGCCCCAAATCAGATGTCGCCCCAAATTGAAGAGGGTGGGCGGGTGCAAAAATGACTCCACCGACGCGCGCGCCAACGGGGTCCAGGTCTCGATGAAGCGGCGGTAGGCCTCGGCATCTTCGGGACAGACGGCGGCAATGCTGTCGCAAGTCCGGTCCACATCTTTCCAAATGAAGATGTGGCTGCCGTCAGGAAAAGGGGCAAAGAAAAGGGGATCGAGGTCGATATACTCCAGACCGTAGTCGGTCAGCTTCAGGTCTTGAATAATCGGGGTGTGGTGGATCAGGATGTGAGCCGATCCCCCCAGATCAAAACGAAAGCCGGGTACGATCTCTTCGGTGACAACCGCGCCACCGGCGATGTGCCGCCGCTCTAGCACCAAGACCTTGTGGCCTGCTTGAGCTAGGTAGCCGGCACAGACGAGCGCGTTATGCCCGGCCCCAATGACGATGATGTCATAGTCGGCCATAGCGTTTTCCTTGAATTAGGGATTTTACTACCCACCGCGTACGGTGAAGGCTACTTACTGCTCACTCAACCCCGGCTGCCACCGATGAACCATTTTCCTCAAACAGTCTGGCCGGGGCGTTGTGGGGGATGATCACACGCAAAGCCCGGGGCACCGTCTCAATTTCAACGGGCGTGAGACCGACTGTCTCGGCATCAACGTGGACGGGCAGTTCATACCTGGCCGTTAGCGAGAGTTTGGTGGTCCGGTAGAGGTGAAAGCTGGGATCCTCGATGTGGCGGTGGAGGGTTAAGCCCAGGATATGTTTTGCCGTCGATGGCCAGCGATGGCCGGTTAAAACCCCCACGTCGAGCAGACCATCATCCATTTTGGCCCGTGGCGCCAGTCGCCAGATGCGGCCGTATAGTTGGGCGTTGCTGACCACGGCCATAATGACCCGCTCGTGAATCTCTTCATTGTCGGTTGTCAAGGTGGCCGGCGTGCCCATAAAATCGTAGGTGATGAGCAGACCGGAAACAATCCAGGCGGCAAAGTTAAGGGGCCGGCTTTTGGTGGGCGAGCCTTTCTTCTCCGTGATAGCCGCGTCCAGGCCGATCCCACACCACATCAAAAAGTATCGACTGGTTCCGGTGGCCAGGCGTAAGTGCCCCAAATCGATCTGGCGGCTCCAGCCCTTAGCAATGACTTCCGCACCCTTGATCACCGCCTCAGAATTGAGAGGATGCCAGATCGGAATGCCCATTTCGGCGGCGTAGACGTTAGCCGTGCCGGCGGGGGGGGACGCCCGGGCGGCGGTATGGGCGGCCCGGGCGTGGGATTATTCCATGTAGGGTCCCACATCGCCAACCGCCACGCACCGGTTC